>JASHOE010000125.1 GCA_030041275.1 Streptosporangiaceae bacterium | reverse complement strand
CGTCCGCACCGCGTTAGTCGCGCCCGCGGTGCTTGGGCGTGGCCTACCGCCGTCACCGCGCAACCCGCCGCGGCTTGTGCCGCCACGAGCAACCGCCTGCCGCCGTGCGGCGGGCCGCGGAACTGTTGTCTCGGTCACCTGCGGTCGTCCCTCCCCCTGGGCCCGATGTGTGCGCGCCGCGCTGTGGCCGTTCGCGGCCGGCGCGCCCCGTCTGCCGCCGTCACGCCGCCACCCTGATCCGCTCCGCCGCCCGCAGCCGGGCCGACGACGCACGCGGATTCGCGGCCTGCTCCGCTGCGTCCGGCCGCTCCGCGCCCCTCGTCAGCAGCCGGAACTGCGGACGCGCCTCCGGTAGCGAGACCGGCAGGCCGGTCGGCGTCGTGTCGACCGACCTGACCGCTAGCTCCCGCTTGACCAGCCGGTCTTCGAGCGAGTGATAGGCAAGCGCGACGATCCGCCCGCCAACCGCGATCGCGTCGAGCGCCGCGGGTAGCGCGCGCGCGAGCGCCTCCAGCTCGCCGTTCACCTCGATCCGCAGCGCCTGGAAAGTCCGCTTGGCCGGATGCCCGCCCGACCGCCGGGCGGGTGCCGGGATGGACTGCAACACGATCTCGACGAGCCTGGCCGTGTTTTGCAGCGGCTCCCTCGTGCGCTCCTTGACAACCGCCTCCGCGATGCGCCGGGCGTACCGCTCCTCGCCGTAGTCGCGCAAAACACGGGTGAGCCGGTCCGCGGGATAGGTGTTCAGAACGTCGGCCGCGGTCAGCTGGCCACCCTGATTCATGCGCATGTCCAGGGGCGCGTCCTTCGCGTAAGCGAAGCCCCTGGCCGGATCGTCGAGTTGCGGCGACGAGACGCCGAGGTCGAATAGGACGCCCTGCACCCCAGGCTGTCCGGCCTCGGCGAGGATTCGTGGCAGCTCGTCGTAGACCGCCTGGATCAAGAGCACGCGCTCGCCAAAATGGGCCAGCGCGCGGCGAGACGCCGCGATCGCGGTCGCGTCGGTGTCGATGCCAATGAGGCTGAGGCCAGGATGCTCGGCGAGCAGCAGTCGGGCGTGGCCAGCTCGCCCGACGGTGGCGTCCACCAGCACGGCGCCGGGTGGCTCGAGGGCAGGACCGAGCAACTCAGCCACCCGGTCGCGCATGACCGGGAGGTGGCCCGACCCTGCCGTCCCCATCACGCCCCTCCTGACTGCTCGCTCCCGCGCGTACTGTCCGCCCTGCCGCGATGCCCGGCCAGGTCCCCATCCGCGCCACTGCACTGACGGACCGCTACTGCCTGACGCCGGGGAAGTGACGTCAGCCTGAGCAACGGCTCTCCAGCACGGGTGGAGACCTCGCCGGGCATCCGGCGTGCTCTCAGAGCACTCCTGGCAGAACCTCCTCAGATGCGGCCGAGAACGCGGGCTCCTGCTGCTCCAGATAGCTGGCCCAGGAGCTGGCGTCCCAGATCTCGAGCCGCGTATTCGCGCCGATCACGACGCAGTCCCGGTCCAGGCCGGCGTACTCGCGCAGCCCGAGCGGGATCGTGATGCGACCCTGCCGATCCAGTTCCTCGTCCGATGCGCTCGCGAACAGCACCCGGCTGTAGTCCCTGACCGCCTTGGCGGTGACCGGTGCAGTGCGCAGCGCGTCGGTTATCCGGGTGAACTCGCTGACCGGGAACACGTACAGGCACCCGTCCTGGCCCTTGGTGAGGACCAGTCCAGCGGCCAGCTCCTCGCGGAACTTGGCCGGCAGGATCAGGCGGCCCTTGTCGTCGAGGCGTGGCGTGTGAGTGCCCAGAAACACGCGCCTCACCTCCCCAGTGGCCCCACCTGACGTGGTGTAGACCGTCCATCCGCCCCACGGAGCACCACTGTACTCCACTATCCCCCACCGTCAATCCATCGCGACGCGACTCGCGCGCGGACCCTCCCCCGCGGTCCCCGATCAGCCACCGGCGCTGTCCGGGTTGCAACCCGGTTAGCCGGCCCCTAAGAAGGGCGAGATGGGGAATACACCTGAAGCCGTTGGGGAAGCCGAATCGCCCTGCCGCCTGGGTAAGACGTACTGTCGGATCGCATGGGCTAACTGAAATGGCGCCTGGGAGGGCAACCTTGGTGACGGACACCGGCCAGCAGGCCGACCGAACGCTGGCTGAGCTCGTGCAGGTCGCCAGGCAGGTGAGTGCCGCGGTGCAGACGGTAATCACCGGCAAGCCGGGAGCGGTGCGCCTAGCCCTGACGGTCCTGCTCGCGGAGGGCCACATCTTGATCGAGGACGTCCCGGGCGTTGGCAAGACCCAGCTAGCCAAGGCGCTGGCCAAGTCCGTCGACTGCTCGGTGCGCCGGGTGCAGTTCACGCCGGACCTGCTGCCGAGCGATATCACCGGCGTCAGCGCTTACAACCAGGAGCTGCGCCAGTTCGAGTTCAAGCCGGGACCGATATTCGCCAATGTGGTGCTCGGCGACGAGATCAACCGCGCATCGCCCAAGACACAGTCAGCCTTGCTTGAGTCCATGGAAGAGCGACAGGTCACCGTTGATGGCAGTACCTATCAGCTCGACCGCCCGTTCATGGTGATCGCCACCCAGAACCCGGTCGAGATGGAGGGCACCTACCCGCTGCCAGAAGCCCAGCGGGACAGGTTCATGGCGAGGATCTCGATTGGTTATCCCGGCAGGGACGACGAGCTCGCGATGCTGGAGACGCACGGCTCTGATTCACCGCTCGACTACCTCAAGCCCGTAGCCCACGCCAGCGATGTTCGAGCGCTCGTCGCGGCCGTGCGGGAGGTCCACGTTTCTGCCGCGATCCGGCAGTACATCATCGACATCGTGAACGCGACAAGGAACGCGACCGAGCTGCGTCTCGGCGCATCGCCCCGGGCTGCCCTGCACCTCCTGCGGGCCAGCCGTGCGCACGCCGCGCTCGACGAGCGCGACTTCGTGCTGCCCGACGACATCCAGACCCTGGCGCTGCCGGTGCTCGCTCACCGCCTGCTGCCGAGCGCGGAGGCCATGGTGGGCCGTGACCTACCGGAACAGGTCCTGACGAATCTCGTCCGCCGACTGCCACTGCCGGGCCGGTAGACGACTTACAATCCGGGATTAGGGCCGCCGGAAGGACACGCCCATGCGGACCTCGCTGATCGCCGGGATGACCACTCGCGGCGTCTCGTTCCTAACGGCCGGCATTGTGGCCACGCTCATTGGTTGGGTGCTGGGCGAGCGTGGCCTGCTGTGCGTCGGCATCGGCCTGATCGCGCTGCCGTTGCTCGCCGCGTTCACCGCCCGCCGCGGCCAGTACCGGCTCGCCATCGCGCGAAGCATCATGCCGCCGCGCGTACCGATCGGGCACACCGCGACGGTGACCCTACGGCTGGAGAACATTTCCCGGGTACCCACCGGCCTGCTGCTCGCCGAGGACGCGGTGCCGTACGCGCTCGGCAGCCGACCGCGCTACATCCTGGACAAGATCGAGCGCCGAGGTGTCCGTCAGCTCAGCTACCCGCTGCGGTCTGACCTGCGGGGGAAATTCCAGATCGGCCCTCTGCAGCTGCGCGTCGCCGACTCGTTCGGGCTGGTGGAACTCACGCGCTCGGTGACGGGGCGGACAACGTTCGTGGTGACGCCGCGCGTGGTCAGCCTGTCTCGCTCCGTCATCAGCCGCACGTGGGCTGGCGAGGGCGAGGGCAGGGCGCGGCTCACTTCGACGGCCGGCGAGGACGACGTTATTCCGCGGGAGTACCGCGACGGTGACGAGCTAAGGCGGGTGCACTGGCGATCGACCGCCAGATATGGGGAGCTGATGGTGCGGCGCGAGGAGCAGCGCTGGCGCAACCGGGCGACGATCTTGCTCGACACCCGGTCCTGGTCCCATCTGGGTACCGGACCGACGTCCTCGTTCGAGGCGGCTGTCAGCGCGGCTGCGTCGGTTGGCGTGCACATCTCGCGCGAGGGTCTCAGCGGGCAGTTTGTCACCGACGGCGAGGCACTGCGCGGCGGCCCGTTCTTCGCCGACGCGCTGCTGGACGCTCTCTCGGTGATCAGGACGTCGAGCCGCCGCAATCTCGACACCGCGATGGCTGAGCTCAGGACGGCGAGCGGCGTCATCATCGCGATCGTTGGTCGGCTGACGCCGCGGGAGGCACGGCAGCTGGCCGCGTGCAAGACCGAGGGTAGCCAGGGCCTCGCGCTGGTCCTCGACGTGTCGAGCTGGGCCGACGAGCCGCAGCGGGTAGGCCCCGGGGCGAGGGCCGTCGACCAGCCGCCCGCCGCCCCGCCGGAGACCGACGGC
>JASHOE010000124.1 GCA_030041275.1 Streptosporangiaceae bacterium | reverse complement strand
CGCTATACCAGTGCCAAGTCTCGCAGGAACTACGCCGGCACATCCCCTATCACCAAAGCCTCCGGCACCCGACGGGTCGTGCTGGCCCGCCACGCCCGCAACAAGCGGCTCGCCGACGCGATTTACCTGTGGGCATTCTCCGCCCTCACCGCCAGCCCCGGCGCCCGTACCTTCTACGACCGCCGCCGCGCCGCCGGGCGACACCCACCACCAGGCCCTGCGCGCGCTAGGCAACCGCCTCGTCGGCCTCCTGCACGGCTGCCTGGCCAGCCGCACGCTTTACGACCAGGCAACCGCCTGGGCCAACCGCCCGGCCACCCGAAAGCCAGGCCGCTTGACACTTACAGCCGTGGGATATCTAGATCCTTTGTGCCGACGGCTCCGCGCCTGCACCTCGGTGGTGCGAAGCGTGCTGGATCGCCGGAAGGACGATGTCGTCCACGATTCGGGTGAGTTCGGTGTCGGTGGGCCGGTGGCGGCGGATGGCCAGTTCGTGGCGGAGCAGGTCGTGCGGGAGGGCCAGGACGTGAGCGGGCACTGGATGTGGCCCGATCTCGCCGCGGCCTGCGGCGCGGGCGACGGCGGCGGCGGTGACCCTGGGCATGACGTCGAGGACGCCGGGGGGCGCATGGTCCAGTTCGCTGGCCAGCCCGTTCATGACGTCCGGGCCGATGTGCTCAACTCGGCTCAGCGACAGCTGCAGCTCCGCCACAAGGTCGCCGCGCAGCTGCCCAGTGTCGGGAAAGTCTTCGAGCTGGGGTGTCGGCGCATGTGCTCGGACGGCGGCGAGCACGAGCTGGGCGCGGTTGGGCCATCGGCGGTAAAGGACTGGCCTGCTGGTGCCGGCTCGCCGGGCGACAGCATCGATAGTGAAACTGGCGTAACCGCTCTCGCGTAGTTCGTCCCAGGCCGCGTCGAGCAGCGCTTGTTCCAGCACCGCGCCGTAGCGCCGACCGGTCACGCGGCTAGTGTTGGCCGGCACTCGTCCTCCTTCGGTTGCAGCGTGAGGTAGATCCATTCCGTCTCTCACTGTAGGCTGCTCCACTAGATACAATATGTTTCTTAATGGCCGGGAGGCTTGTCATGGCAGTGCAGAGCCAGGACCGGAAGACAGACGCCTCGGCTGTGTCTGTCGAGGGCCTGGGCAAGTCGTTCGGTGAGAAGGTCGCGTTCGCCGACGTGAGCTTCGAGATCGGGCACGGCGAGGTATTCGGCTTCCTCGGGCCGAACGGCGCCGGAAAGACCACGGCGGTGCGAACGCTCGGCACCCTGATCGCGCCGACGTCCGGATCGGCTGTCGTGGCGGGGCTGCCGCTCACCCCGGCGAACGGCGCGAAGATCAGGCGCCGGATCGCGATCGTCCCGGAGTCACCCGGCCTGTACCAGCGGCTGAGCGTGCGAGAGAACCTGGAGTGCTTCGCCGACCTGTACGGGACGGCTAGCCCGGGCGGGCGCATCACCCGGGTACTGGCGGCGGTGAACCTGGCCGACCGGGCCGACGACGTGAGCGGCGCGCTGTCGAAGGGGCTGCGGCAGCGGGTCGCGCTTGCCAGGGCACTGCTGGCCGATCCGGTCGTGCTGTTCCTCGACGAGCCGACGTCCGGACTCGATCCGGTCGCGGCCCAGGAGGTGCTCTCGCTCATCGACGGCTTGCGGCGCGACGGCGTGACGATCTTCCTCACCACGCATCGGCTGGAGGAGGCCGAACGGCTGTGCGACCGGGTGGCGATCCTGAACACGACGCTGCGGATGACGGGGCGGCCCGCCGAACTGCGCGACCGGTTGTTCGCCAGGACGCTGGCCGTGCGGGTCTTGTCCCCGCTGGACGCCCCCGACGCCGTGTTCGCCGGCGCGCCCGGCGTTGAGGGGTGGCGTCTCGCTGACGGCGAGTACCTGCTGACCGTCTCCGACAGCACTGTGGCCGCCCCCGCGGTCACCAGGGCGCTGGTGTCGGCCGGCGCGGACGTGCTGTCGATCGGCGAGTCCCGGCACTCGCTGCAGGATGTGTACCTGGAACTGATCGGAAACCAGTCATGAACAGGCGGCGGGTACTGGCCATCTTCCGCAAGGACATGCAGGAGTTCCGCAGGAACAAGCAGATCATCTCCACGATGGCGCTCAGCCCGATCGGGTTCCTGGTCGCCCCGGTCATCTTCCTGTTCGCCGTCAACGCCTCGGACGTGAGCACGCTGAACCAGTACCCCGTCCTGCTGTTCACGCTCGCCATGGCTGCGCTGGTGCCGGTCACCGTCGGCGCATACTCGATCACGGGCGAACGCGGGCAAGGCACCCTCGAGCCAGTGCTCGGCACGCCAATCCAGGCCAGGGAATTCCTGCTCGGCAAGGCCCTGGCCGTGTTCGCGCCCGCGGCCGCCGAATCGTACCTGCTGTTTGGCGTCATCGACGGCCTGGTCTGGGTGTCCAGGCCAGCCGCCGTGTCCGCGGCGGCGCTGCGCCCGCTCGTCCTGCTGGCCCAGCTCATCTTCACCCCGCTGCTCGCCTGGATGGGAGTCTGGATAAGCATGACCATCTCCGCCCGCCTCAGCGACGCCCGCGTCGCGCAGCAGATCGGCACGCTGATCACGCTGCCCGTCATCGCGCTGTCGGTCATGTTCGGCTTCAACGTCCTGCACATCACGGTCGCGCTCGGCGTCACGGTCGGAGCGGTGCTGGCCGCCCTGGACGCGGCCGGACTGCTGGTGGTGTCCGCAGCGTTCGACCGGGAACGCCTGGTGCTGGCCACCCGGTAGACGATCTGAATCCGAAGCGGTTCGGCGGGTCGCGCGTGGGCGGCGAGCCGAACCTTGCTTCGTACAGTCCCACGGACAAATGCCGCCAGGCCGACGGCGTGAAATGGCGTAAAGGCTTGGCCTGCGCACGATTTACATCGCGATCGGACGTTAGCATCCCAGCGGCCACGGGCTCAGTCTTGCCTGAGGCTGATCCACAGGCCGGGCACGATGACCGCCGCTGCCGCCTGCGGCCACAGCAGCGGTGCTCGGCAGGTGAAGCGGAGCACCTCCCCGTCCGCAGCCGCAAACTGCCGTTCCGGGCTGGTGAACCGCCCCAATGACAGCCGCAGGCTATGCTGCCCGGGCTCGACCGACAGCTCGACGACCCGGTCGTTGGGGATCGATCCGGCCGGCTTGCCGTCGAGCAGGATCTGCCATGCGTGCCTGCGGCCGAAGATCCGCATCGTCCGCGTTAGCGCCAGTGTCGCTGTGGCTACGCTGTTCCTTCCTTCCTCAGTACCCGGCTACCGATTCGAATGCATTTCGCCTGGGGTCCCCGGTGTCCTGCGGGGCGGCCAGGGCGGGGAAACCGCGGCTGGCCATGGCCCCCGGTGATGAGGCGCTCGCGGTCGAACAGCCGGGCAACCACCAGACCGCCGCCGCAGTCGATGACCAGCAGGCCGTCGGCCAGGGTAAACGTCGGGCTTACCACCTCGAGCGACATCAGCGCGGCCAGCGCGCGCGGCGGCAGCCCCCCACGATGGACAGCTGCTGCGCAACGCCGGGTATCGGTGACCCTGGCTGAGCTGCCCTGGGGTCTGTGGCCGGGGGGCAGGAGATCATGTGGTCCAGGCGGCGCGCCGGTGCAGCAGCCAGATCGTGGCGCCGAACGCGGCGGCGGTGAGCGCCACGAAGATGCCGGCCTCTATGGACTGGAAATGCCAGAACCGGCTGGCTGGCTGATAGGTGGTGATCACCTGTTTTCCGGCGTTGATGGAGACGCCCAGTACCCAGTCTCCGATGTGGCCGGTCTGCGGCGGCACGGTGTCGAGACCCATGGTGGCGTGACATCCTTGCGGGCAGCTCTGGCGGAGGGTGAGGGGTGCCTGGAAGCGAGGGCGGATTATGAACTCGACCACGAGCCGGATGACCAGCCACGGCGCAAACGCGGCCACCATCGCCGCGACGGTGCGCCGCAGCAGCAGCCCGGCGAGGACGGCGAACCCGAACGCGCACAGGATGTAGGCGGTGAGGACCAGGCCCTCGAAGTCGTACGCGCGGTTGACGAAGTGGCCGGTGAGCCGGTCCATCGGCTCGCGGTACCAGGTGATCACCGCAGTGGCCGCGGCGCCGAGTAGTACGAGCGCGGCAGTGACAATAGCCAGCTGCGTGGCCAGCCATCGAGTCCGCGGAACCGTCTGGCTCCAGGCCAGTCGCCAGGTGCCAAGCTCGAGTTCGCGGCCGAGCAGCGGCGCGCCGATGATGACCCCGATCAGCCCGGGGACCACCAGGAGCACTCCCCAGAACGACATGTTGACGACAGAGTCGAAGCTGTTCATGAAAGCGGTGGTGGCGGCCGGGCAGCCGGTTCCTTCGCTGCGTGCGAGGCACGCGGCCAGGCCATCGTGGCTGAACGCGATGCGCATCGAGGTACTGACGAGGATCGCGAATACCGCGAGCGCGGCGAGCAGGCTCAGGGCGGCTATGGCCTGGCTGCGGTGCTGCCGCCAGCTGACCCAGATCATCGTGTAACCGCCTTCGCGCTCGGACCGCGCCGCTGCACCGCCGGGGCGGGATCGCCGTCGGTTGTCGGGGCGGGCCGACGCAGGTAGGCCATAACAAGCTGTTCGAAGCTCACCGGCTCGGCCTGCCATCCGGCGTGCCCCTGCACCGCAAGCTGTGCTGGATCGGCGCAGACCAGCACGGTGGAGTGCCGGTCACTGTCGGCGCGCTCAATGACGGTCCCGGGCAAGTCAGCGTCGGGGGTCGCCCGCGGGACGGTCAGGAGGCGGTGATCGCCGAGCAAGTCATCAGCCGACCCGGCGAGCTGCACGTGCCCGCAGGACAAGACGATCAGCCAGTCGCAGAACCGCTCCAACTCGGCGACCACATGCGAGGAGATCAGGAACGTCAGTGCGGAGTCGGCGGCCGCGGCCATCAAGTCGCCCATGAACTCCAGCCGGGCGACCGGGTCCAGGCTGGAGACCGGCTCGTCGAGCACCAGCAGCGGCGCTTTCTTGGCCAGCGCCATGGTCAGCGAGACCTGCGCCTGCTGCCCGCCGGACAGGTGCCTGACCTTACGGCTGTGCGGGATGCCTAGCGCGTCCACTCGCGCAGCCGCCAGTTTCTGATCCCAGCCCGGGTTCATCGCCTGGCCCAGGCGGAACATGTCCGCGACGGTGAAGTCGCGATACAGCGGGTGGTCCTGGGCCACATAGCCGACCCTGGCCAACGCCACCGTGGTGTTGGCGCGCGAGGCCTGGCCGAAGACCTGCACGTGTCCCTCGGTGGGCTCGAGCAGCCCTGTGATCATCTGCAGCAAGGTGGTCTTGCCCGCCCCGTTCGGGCCGACCAGTGCGGCTACCGCGCCGGCCGGCACCTCGACGGTGCAGTCCCGGAGCCCCCACACCTTGCCGTAGCGCCGGCCAAGCCGCTCAGTCCGCAGAGCCGGGACCCCGCCGTCCGCGCCTTGCCGAGTCACCGGCCCCCCTGCTTCAGTCATCGGACACTCTCTTTCTCTTTGCTCAGATCGCGGCGCGCCACGGCGATCAGCGCAGTCACCGCCTCGTCGTCGAGCCCGGCCGCATCGGCGGCGCGCAGCCAGGCCTCCAGCGAGTCACGCAGGTCAAGGGCTTCCGGGCGGACCGGGGCAGCGGTAGCGGTGATGAACGTGCCCTGGCCGGGCCGGCCGCCGGCCAGCCTCTCGTGCTCGAGCTGCCGGTATGCCTTCACCACCGTGTTCGGGTTGATCACCAGCTCCGCGGCGACGTCCTTCACCGTCGGCAGGCGGTCACCCTCCTGCAGGTAGCCCAGCAGCAGCGCCTGCCGCACCTGCTGGACCAGCTGCAGGTAGGGCGGCACCCCCGAGGACCCGTCGAGCCGGAAGCGGAACATCAGCCTTCTTCCATCAAAACATTATTCTGTGATGATGGTATAACGGTAAATGCCGTCCGGCCAGGTCAAGCGGGCAACCACGGCCGCAGCACGTAACCTCCCGGCACGCCGCACGGCCCGGTGCAGCAGGCCTTGACGGAACCTTCCCGGGCTACCGCGAGCGCGAGTCGTCACCTCAGCACGAGGCGGAGCTGCGCGCGGTAACCGGACGACCTGCACGTCGGCCGTGCCGTTAGCGACGCGGGCCTGCCCGCCCACCTGCTGCCCGCCGGCCAAGGCAGAAAGTCAACCGGACCGGGCCACGGGGCGGGCGGCCTCGTGCCGGCCGTGGCCTCGCGTTCATGGGCGAGCACCGCAAGGACATGAGCGCCATCCTTGAGATCACCCGCAGCGCGGACGGTCGGCGAATCTTCCAGGGCGACCCCACGTGATCGACGCAGTCCGCGCTTGAGCATCTGCTGTCCGGCTTCCAGACGGCCGGCCAGCTGCGGCCCGACTTCGACCCCTACGTCATCGCTATCGCGATACGCACCGCAATCGACACCGTGCCGGCCCGAGCGGCCCTGGACCCCGAGTTCGATATCGACAACTACGCCAGTGAGATTGCGACGATGTTCGACCTGGCGACCAGCGTCGAGGGCGGGCCGTGAATGCCAACCCGAAACCATCGTCTCCAGCCCGGCCCGCCCGTGAAAGTGTGTTTGACCAGCCGGCCGGGGTCGCCCGCCACCTAAGCACCACGGATAGTTCCTGACGCCATGCAGGCTGCGGCGCCGACGGATCTCCAGCCGCCCAGGCACGCCCCGCCACCCTGCCGTGGCCAGGCAGACAGCGCACTGATCCCGGCCGACGCGCCACAACTACAGGGCAACAAGTCCAAACTGCTTCGGCTCCGGCTTGCGGCAGCCCAGTGAAGGGCACGTTGCCGCCTCCGAGCGCGAACCCGTGCCCGGCCGCATCCAGCGCAATGCTGGCCACCTGCGCGGGCAGCGGCAAGACCGGCATCAGGCCGGAGCCGTTGCCGAACCCCGCAGCGCCAGGTGCAGGTCACTATTTTCGAACAGACAGAGAAACAGTCGCAGGCGCCGTTTGCGCATACACGGGTGGCGGTCGAAAACCCTCCGAACTGCGACTTTATAGCCGGACTGCTGACCACCTGCGGCGCCAATCCGCGCTGTGACCGCGCGGTCGGCGGAACATTTGCGGAACGCCCCGATGCATCCGGTTGCGCAGGGGTGTCCCTGTGGGCCTCCCCGGCGTCACCGTAGTCGGGCCAATTGCGGGCCGGATAGCGGGCAGCGCTTGCCTCGGACGCTCCACGCAGAATTGAGGATGCTTGCCTCTGACGCAGTAACCAATGTCCGGCAGTGAAGGTTAGCCCTGACGGAGCTGGCTGCGCCCCGATAGTCGCCGAGGAATGTGTCTATCGCGGCGGCAGTCGCGGTTTCGACAGTCCTAGAGCGACGGCATGGAACGTTGACCCTTACGGGATAGTGTCGATCGCGTATCGGCAACCCTTTTGGCCATGGGAGCGTGATATGCGTTACCCGCACTCCGAGCGCGGTCCAGTTGTCGAGACGCTGCACGGCGTCAGGGTCGCCGATCCCTATCGCTGGCTGGAGGATCCCGACTCCGCGCAGACGAAGAAGTGGGTAGCCGCCCAGAATGCGGTCACGGAAGAGTATCTGGCTGGCCTGGCCGCCCAGGGCTGGTTCAGCGCGCGGCTCAGCGCGATCCTCGGCGTACCACGAGCAGGTGTGCCGCGAGCGCGCGGCGGACGTTACCTGCTCAACCGCAACGACGGTAACCAGGACCAGGACGTGGTCACTGTGGCGGAGGATCTGACGACCCTGGCAGCTGGCGGGCGCGTGCTGGTTGATCCTGCTGAGTTCTCCTCGGATGGGACCGCTTCCCTTCGGGCCGTGGTGCTCAGCCCGGACGGCAAGTGGGTCGCTTACAAGGTCAGCGAGGCTGGCAGCGACTGGACCCGGCTGCAGGTCCGCGCGGTGGACTCCGGGGAGGACACCGGGGACGTCGTTCCCTATGCGAAGTTCGTTGATCCGGTGTGGACGCCGGATTCCTCCGGCTTCTTTTACTGGACCTATCCCGAGCACGGCCGCGCGACCGGCGACGACCCGACAGCGCTCGGCACCGGCCAGCTGATGCTGCACCGGCTTGGCCGAGACGACGACGAGCTGATCTACCGGCCAGACAACCCGCGCCTGCGTCCCTCGCCCTACGTCTCGACCGAGGGGTGGCTGATCCTGACTATCTCCGCCGGGACTGAGCCCAGGTGCATGGTGCAGGCCCGGCGGCTGCGCGGCGGCGCTGTGGGGCCCGTCCTGCACGTGGTCGCCGAGCCGCAGGCCCGATTCGAGCCGGCAGGCATGAAAGGCGACGTGCTCTACCTGCACACCGACCTCGAAGCTCCGCGCGGCAGGCTGGTCGGGGTCAACCTGGCCCGCCTGGAGTCCGGCGGCACCCGGACGTGGGAGGAGCTGATCCTGGAACGGGACGACATCCTGGACCAGGCCCGCCGGGCCGGCAGCGGCTTCCTAGCGATCTATCTGCGCGACGCCCAGCACCGTGTTCTACGGTTCGATGGCGCCGGAGCCGAGCTTGGCGAGGTGGATCTCGGCGAACCCGGCACGGTCAGCGAACTGCACATTGAGGAGGACAACGGGGAGTGCTTCCTGGGCGTGGAGTCGTTCGTACGCCGCATGCATGCCTACCGGGTCGACATCACTACTGGCCGGGCCGATCCGCTGCTTCTCACCGATAGCACGGCATCGGAGCCGGACGTCACGGTCGAGCGCCGGTCGGCGACGAGCGCCGACGGGACGACGGTGCCTTACTTCTTGCTGCGACCCGCTGACGCCGGACTGCCGCTGCCCACCCTGCTCTACGGGTATGGCGGGTACAACAATGCCATCACGCCGACGTTCAGGGCGGCGTGGCCAGCCTGGCTGGCCGCCGGCGGCGCGCTGGCAGTGGGGAACCTACGAGGTGGCGGGGAATACGGCACCCAGTGGCATGAGGCAGGTCGGCGGGAACGTAAGCAGAACGTCTTCGACGATTTCATCGCGGTTGGCGAGCACCTCATCTCAACCGGAGTGACCACACACGGCCAGCTGGCGATCCACGGCCGCAGCAACGGCGGCCTGCTCGTCGGAGCGGTGATGACACAGCGGCCCGATCTCGCCGCGGTGGCGCTACCGATGGTCGGCGTCATGGACAAGCTGCGCTTCCACAAGTTCACCATCGGCGCCGCGTGGATCCCGGAAGTGGGCGACCCGGACGTGGCAGAAGACTTCGCCTTCCTGCATGCCTATTCGCCGCTGCACGCCCTCCGTGCCGGCACCTGCTATCCGGCGACCCTGATCCTCACCGGTGACCACGACGACCGGGTGGCACCAGCCCACAGCTACAAGTTCGGCGCCCAACTGCAGCACGACCACGCCGGCGACCCGCCCGTCCTGCTCCGGATCGAGGCGGCGACCGGGCACGGGCCCGGCAAACCCAAGCGGATGCTCGCCGCCGAGTACGCCGACATGCTGGCCTTCGCAGCCGAGCACACCGGCCTTACGCCAGGCTGAACGCCAATCCAGCCTGCACCGCCAGCATCGCGGCACAGCGGACAGTCAAGGCCGCGGCGCTCAAAGAGCCACCGAAGTTCGGGAACGCAGTTGACATTCTCGGCCGGAGACCAGCAGGACAAGCGCTTGACAGCGCCCTTGGAGCACAAGAGTCGTTCGGCTCGAAGCCCGATGCAGTTCTGCACGCGCTCTACTCGGACGTCTGCCGCTATGCACACAGCCAACCGGGATTCTCCAATGGAGACGTCTGGCAAAAGCAATGGACCGGTTTTCATCCCGCGAGCTTTCACACAGTTCTGGCTTGACTTCTCCCGCACCTGGCTGGCCTGCTTCGCCGTGCTGAACCTGGCCTATCGCGCGCGCTAGGCAACGAGATGTTTGCCGACATCGCCGGGAACGCGGGTGCAGCGTGGCACGGGCTCGCGCCCGCGACAGAAAAAACGCTCAAGCTCGCAGAATGATCATCACCGATCACCGCTCGTGCCGATCGCAGACCGACTACTCGGGCTGACGAATCGACGTCGTAGAACTCGGCGCGATGGCACCGACGATTGCTTCAGTGCTCGTCCGATCGCAAGTTCGGCGGCCGCGAGACGCACCTGCTGCGTGAACTCATCCAGCAGAAGAAGCACGTGGCCGAGGTCGCGGACGAACTGCTTCCCCGGCTCGACTTCTCCGGTCGACAACTCACGCTGCCGCATGATCGCTCCAGCGCCTTCAGGCAGACGGTCGCGTGCAGCGGTGTCGAGTGCGGCCCACGCCGTCACGATCGCGTCGTCGCCGATCACCCCCGCGGCGGTTCCCTCCCAGAACTGTCTAAGCTCGCGCAGGAGGGTGATCGCCTGCAGGTATTGCGACGTTGACTGGCCAGCTTCGGCCGCTTGGTAGTTAATGCTCGAATGCGCCGATCACGGCCACGACGAGCCGTATCCCCAGTACCGGCCTAATAAGCGCCGCAGGCCGCTTCACGACTAGAACGTAACTTGCGGCCTTCAATGCGTAAACCGTGCGACCAAGGCGACGGTCCAGCTCGAACGCGGTTCGGGCAGCTGTAGCTATGAAGCGCGCATCCATCCGGCGGCCAGTTCGTTCCGCTGAGCGGCACCGGCTGCCTGCCGGCGACGTGCGGACTTACGCGAGGTGGTGCTGAGTTTTGTGTCCTCAGGAGTTAGAACATAGTTTCGCCTCGAGACCTCGCGCGTTAGCCTGTCCTCATGGAAGGTGAGGATGCTGTAGCCGTCCGGACACGGCACCCCGGGCGGCCCGGACGCCGGGCCGCCGTGGTCCGCGATCTGGCCAGCCTGCGCGGGCCTGCGCGGGGGACGGTGGTGCTGCCGCTGCGGCTGTACTGGAGCCCTCCCGGCCGTGTCTTCGACCTGGGCAAGCCGCACAGCCTGCAAGCGATGTACCAGTTCGTGCTCGGCGAGGCCGACAACGCGGAAGATCTCACGGCCTACCTCAACGCCGACCTGCTCGCCGCTGTCTGGCCGGACCTGTTCCTGCCCAAGGGCATCCGCCGGGCATGGGAGGAGCACCATCCCGAATTGCGCACCGGCGCGGCGGCCTGAATGGCGCTCGGCGAGCTGCACGAGCGGGTCACCGCGGAAGAGGCACGGGTCGGCTGGGAGTTAGACGACCCAGAGCCCGAAGCAGACCTGTGACCCTGACAGCCAGCCGGTTGTTCGCCAGTTCGCGGCCAGTGTCTCCTCGACGGTGCCTGGCAGGTGGCCGGTCCGGAGTGCCGCTCACCCGCGCGGTCACGCTCACCATCGAGCCGTCATGGCGAAACGCGCGCGGTGCCCGGCCCACGTCCGAGAGCGTAACCGATGGCTGCGACAACCGAACTGATCAATCGCCGGCCGATGCCGCGATCGGCTACGAGCACGCCATTGTGGCGCAGTTGCGGGAGCGAGGCTGGCCGGTCGCGGTCGCGATTCCGTCAGCTGCGGGGGCATGGTGGTTGCTGATGACGGTCGCCGCTATTCCCTGTTCCTGCGGCCTGCCGGGCGCCCTGGCAACGCGGAGCGGCCGCGGCAGCCACGGGAGCTTGGCCGACTAGTCCCCAAGTGCCCTCCCGGACCCGTCACTGTTGCCGCGGCGTCGGCGGCCATCTGGTGGTAGACGATGTCGGACAGCCGCCGTTTGAGCGCTCGCATGGCTTCCATCGGTGTCTTGCCCGCGGCGACCTTGCGGTTGTAGTAGGCCCGCCCCTCGGTCGGGTTGCGCAGCTGGACGACAGCCATGATGTGCAGGGCGCGGTTGATCTGCCGGTTGCCGACGCGGGAGAGCCGGTGCCGGACGTGCTCGCCGGAGGACGCGTCGATGGGGGCGGTGCCGTCGGCCCGCGCCGGGCTGTGGGCCTCGAGCCGCCGCATATCGCTTGGACGGCTCAGGGTGAGTGAGTAAGCAAGACAGCGTCGCAGCCCATCACCCACGCGGCGGCGCGGCGTCGCCGCCGAATGCGAACGCCCTATCCTTCCCGGACGGCCTCAGCGACCTCAGGCGCGGGGGCGCCAATCTTCGCCTCGCCCTCCGGCAGCCCGCGTCGCTGGCGCTCTAGGCTCAACCTGAGCATTCCCTCCGTAACGTGCGGAGCATTGTGCCGAGCCGCGCTTACCGCCGCAGAGATGACTGCCAGCTTAATGTCTCGCCCGCTGACCCCCTCGACAGCCGACAGGTTGTCAATGCTGAGAGAGGGATCCACAGGCAGCGAACCGGGAAGGTGCAGCTGCCAGATGGCCCGGCGAGCGTTGAAGTCTGGCAACTCGAAATCGACGTGCAACAGCCGGGAGTCGATCGCCTCATCATAGCTGCGCGGCAGATTGCTCGCGAAAATCACCAAACCGTCGAAGCTGTCGAGCGCCATAAGCAACTCCGTTCGCATCGAGTTGATCGCGCTCTCGGCTGCTTGCTCAGGCTGAGCAAATCGGCGCGACAACAGCGACTCTGCTTCGTCGATAAATATTATTGCATTCTCGCGCCGAGCAGATTCGAACAGTCCGGCCAAATTCTTCGGACCCTGCCCATGGTACTTGCTCTCCAAGTCAGATAGCCGACTGAGAAGGATCTTCTTGCTCAGATAGCTGGCCGCAGCGTGCGCGGCCATCGTTTTGCCGGTTCCTGGCGGCCCGCGGAAGTTGACTGCAATCGACGGATGCGGCTCGATGCTTCGCAGTCCCCAGGTATCGAATACGACAGGAGACACCTTTACGAACTCGATGCAGTCCAACAGCCGATCGCGAGTACTGAGCGGAAGTATTAGCTGCTCCAGCTGGTAGTTCGGCTCAATCGAGACGAACTCTATGCGCTGTTCTTTGTCATCTTGGGCGGTTCTAGCAGTCAAGTCTTGCGGGGCTTGACTGGTTTGGCCCGACGGCTTCTGCGCGCCGTACCGGGCAACTAGCTCGAAAGGCGCCGCTCCGTGCCGCCACGCTACATCGCTGAGAAGTTTCGCGATCTTAATTCGCACGCGGTCGGCATCCCTATCAGGAATGCCAGGCATGCTGCCTTCAATGCTGATCTGCGACGGGTTAGAAGTGTACACGGATGGCTCCTTTGCCCCCCGTGAGCACGTCGGTTAGCTCTACCTCCGAGCTCTGCACTTTGCAAACCTTCTGAGAACTGAGCTTCCCGGTCGAGCTGCATACGTCAGTGACGACCTTATAATTACCCACGTTGAGCCTCTGTTTCACATCATCGCCTGCTTCGTGTGCGATTACGGGTTCGTCGTCGACATCGTTTGTCTTCGGGGTCGAATTCGTAGCGGCTGAATTGATTGCCGTTGGCTGGGCTATCTGCGCGGGCACTGACAGCACACGACGAGGGGCGGCGCGCCCTGGCGTCGCCCCTCTCGCTACTCGGGTCTGAGCTGACCTTAACGGAGCACGATCACATCCTCGTCCTCGGTCGGGGCCGGCAGCTGTGCTGCACCGATCGAAGGCGTAATGGTCGGCGATGGAACGCGAGAGCGCTCGAGCAGCAGGCGAAGCTGGTCGCGCATATAGAGGAAGCCGGCGCCCTCGACGGTCAGTGTGAGTGCGACGGAGACGCTGACCAAGACGCCCAAGGCGATGAGCACGGCGTACAGGGTCTGAATGCTGGTCATTGGAATGTTCCTTCCAGTGGCGAGAGCGCGCACGGCCCCGGATCTCACGATGACGGCCGACATCAAGCGAGTCAAGCCCGCCGGATGAGGAGGATTCTCTCGTCCTGCTGAGCATCCACGCCGAGTCCCGAACCATCACCGGCCTGGCGCCATCGACCCAGCAACCCGAGCCGCGCCAATAGCAGGCGCGTTCGGCCCGACTTGCCACCACCGCCCGACCCCGGCTGGGCCGCCATGCCGGGCGAGCCGCTTGGACCAGCTGGACGAGATCCACAAGGGCCGCGGCGTAACAGGCCTGCATGGCTGCTGTCGCGCCGCACCGCAACGGCCAACGGCCAACGGCCCTCAGGAACGTGTGCGCGCGGCCAACGCGGACCCCTCATCGTTCACAGCTCGCACCTGCACGGCGAACATTGCGGCGGGCTGTCGTTGCCGGTGCCGGAGGCACAGTTCTCCGGCCCGGCCGATCTCCTGACTGTGGTCGACCCACCGGCACCGCAGCCTGGCGCATCTCGGCGATGAAGTAGATGCTCCGAGGGCTCGCGGGGGGCGCGACCATATCTGGTTTGGTGGCGATCAGCCCGGACGGCGTCTCAGGGCAACGCGAATACCACGCCCACGCGAGAAAGCATGCGCTTAATGCGTACAGCATTGGCCCAGCCCGGTGCTGCTCGAATGACGAGCTGATCTGGCCTCGCAGCAAGCAGTGAATTGATCTTGTTAGCCCGCACAGCGGGCACCTGCGCCCCGTCATCAGGCGGTAGGGGCATGCCGTCGGCAGCCGGCGCCCGCCCGTAGCCAGGGCAAACATGCTGTAAGAAAGCCAGAGCCAGGTCAGCCGGCTGAGAGTGACATTGTCGAGCAGCGGCCACCCGCCGGATCGGCCGGCTGCGTGCGATCGTTGCGGGTCCATCATCAAGGTATCGCGGGCACCGAGGATGAGGAACGCGGCATAGCTCCGATCCGCCACGAACGGGCCACCGGTGCTTCCAGGCTGGTGATCGTCCACGTGCTGCGAATGAGGGACTGTTGAGATTTGCCCTCCCGTTCCGCTCGGAGAACCCGCACTCGCCCCGCGTCGACTCGATGCGCGACGACTGTTTCGCGAGCCCACTTGCGCCCCCACTCAATGCGGGCTCCCGCCATGCCACCGCGCAGTGAAGGCTGCAGGTATTCCGGAAGGACGTCGAGCGGGTGTTCCGCGGCCGCGGCCGCGCCGCCGCTGTCCTGCTGTGACCCTCCCGGCTCGGGTGCGCACGAATAGGTGATGGCAGAGATGCCAGCTGGCAACTGGTACGCCGTTCCGCGTGGAGCCCATGCTCCGGTGGGTCGGAAGTTTTTCCCGCCAAGGTCCTCGAGGTCACGGACAACTTCGAAGACCACGAGCCTTGTGTCGTCCGCCCACCAGGCATCAGAAACGACCTGGTAAACAGAGCAGTCATTACGCCTTTTCACCACTGGCGGGTCGGCGTAAGCCGCGATCTCAGCCCCGGCAATGATGCCTTCCTGTCGCAGCTGTCTGATCACCTGCTTCGGGACATACTCGAATCCGATGATCTCGGAGCGGATGTAGTTCAACTGCCTGGACGCGCCCCTGGATATCTCGCTAGGCGTGCGTAGCGAGGCGATCGCTCCACTCCCTCGGTCCATAAGGGTGGCGCGCCCTACCGGAACCAGGTACTTACTCACGCCAACAGCCCAGCTATGACTCTCGGACGCGCTCCAAGCTCTTGAATGCCGCCTGTGTTCATGTGCTTATGCCTGCTCCGTCTGGCCCCGGCCTTGGCACGTAGGCGATCATCACTGCCGCGGGGAGCACTGCGGCATCCAAAGACCACGTGACCTCTATCGCAGATTCGATCCGCTCCAGGTAGTCCCAGATCTCGAGTTCCTCAGGGCAGTAGACAGCCAGAGCCTGCAGGGCCACGATTACAGGCAGGCGTGTGAACTGAGGTTCATCGGGGATGACCGCGTATATCCGCTCCGGCCCGAGCACGACCCGCGACAGGTAGGCGTAGATTTCCTCAGCGTCCAGGCGCAACCGCTTGGCGGCCGAACCCTTTGTCGCCAGCGCGCCGGCAATTCGTCGTACGCTGGCCGGTGCGGGCCACTGACTGCCGCAAGCATCGACTGCGACGTAGCCGGTGATCATCACGGCCAGGCCGAGAGCCTCGACGCGTTCTTCCTCATTAAGCACCGCAAGAGGCGCCGTGATCTGATCAGCTTCGACGTGGGCAACGCTGTCGAGCGCCTCACGGAGGGCCTCTTCCACCTTGGCGTTGATAAGGGCCATCACGAGTGTCTCTTCCGGTGATCGGCTTTCCGGACGGACTTGTCGTACCAGAAGCTGTGCCCTGCCATGACTCCCCCCAACACGGCGAAGGCTACGGGCCCCATCCCGTGCACGACCCCACTACCGGCGGACGCGACCAAGCCTTCAGTGAGACCGAGCCTTGCTGGAGAGGCAAAGCGCTGGATTGCCTCCCCTGCCTTTTCGATACGATCCGCTATCCGGGTACGCAGATTTCGGTCGGTATGCTCGTCAGTCTCCTCGCGCCGCACGCTCCCGGCTATCCGAATCGCATCCCGCCATGCGTCGGCGCGTTCCGCCGCCGCCGCTGGCATCCGAAATGCGACCCGATCTGTAGAGCCACCCGGCCCGTCGGCCCGGCGCTCGCCGAGTTTGGTGCGCTCGCTCTCGCCGGCTTCGGTGGCCTCGCTATTGTGCGGTACGGTGGCGCCGCGCTGGCCGAGTGATGCATCCCCACCAGCGGCTCTTCGTGTCGCCTCCCGAACTTCGTCCTGACGATCTCGGAGAGTGGAGGCTTCGGCTCGTTCCCCGACCCGCCATGGGTTCCGCAATGCTTCCCGAGTCTGCGAGGCCGCCGCGTCCGCGCTCGAGCCGCCGCGGGTACCTTGGTCGCCCTCTGCTGTCCGCGCAGCTTCCGTAACTCGCGCCGGCTGCAATGCGTCCCGATCTTGTGAGCCGCCCGGTGCGTCCGCGCTGTGCTGCGGTGTCTCTGCGCGTTCCGCTTGCCCATCAGCGCGTGCCAGCAACTGCTCCAGGCGGGCAAAACCAGCAGCTTGCTCTGCCCGGAGGTCTGAAATCTGCTGCCTGGCTGCGCCTAGTTCGGCGGCGTGCTCTGCCCGCAGGTCCTTGTTCTCCTGCATAACTGCGTCCAGTTTGGCTTCCAGCTCGGTGACCCGCTCGCCGTTATCGGCTGGGGGGGCCTTCGCATCCTGGCGCTGGACGGTTTGCGAGTCTGGGGTGCTCGGCGCGTCCCCGGCGACCGCCACGTCGGCATTACGATCAGGTCCTTGACCTGCCGCCTTCCGTATAGCTTCCCGAACTGCAGCTTGGGCCTGCGCTGGCTCGAGGTCCTCGATGCCGTCGTCGTCGGCCTCGTCAGGCGTCGGCTTCCCCGGCTCGATTACAGGCCGACCAGCGGCGGAGTAGTCGAGGGGTGTCTTGGGCGGATCCGGGGGCTTAAGCTCATCCGGGTCGTCAACGCCCATCTGCCCTCCCCTCATCGCGAGCGGCCTGGGTCATTGGCTGCGTCGGGCACATCATCTGCCGCAACCGATCTCCCTGTGTCTGATCGCCCCACTTAAGAACGGCGAAGGCGCTCGCTAGCCGCTCGTCAGGCGTCCCAGCTGGGCTAGCGATTTGGTCGGCTGCCACTCGGAACATCGGTAAGTCGGCAGTGCCGACGAGGATGGCATGCTGCTGCTCATCCGTATAGCTCCTCCACGGGAGGCTGCGCAGGTAGGAAAGATGCTCGGAAGGTGAGGCGCCTTCGCGCAGGACTAAACCTCGCTGTCGGGCGGCGGTCATAATCTCGGCGCTAATGGGAGGCGTTTCAGTTCCTGCGGCCAGCGACTTGAGTGACCCTTCGATATCGGCGAACCGTTGCAGTCCGGCCCGCCAGCGTCCGTTGTCCTCCTCGCATAGCTCGCTGAGCCCCCTGCCCCTGATCGCGAGCGTGGCCGCAGCCGCGAGATGCCGAGCGAGGGCATCCGGGTCGTAGAACTTCTTCAGCATCTCGTAACGAGTTCCGATCGCCTGCTCGACTGCGTGGGCGATCGCACATTCGACGAGCCGGGTGTCGGAAGCGAGCAGCTGCCGGAGCCTGTCCAGCCGCCGAGTATGACGCAGGCCGGGCGGGTGCGTCCCCACCTCGTGGGCAGCACAGCTGACTTCGGCCCAGAGCCGCAGATCGGGATAGTCGCGGAGAACCCAGTCGGCTCCACGGATGACGCGGAGCGTGCACGGCGGCCCTTCGGTGCACGCGGAACCGCATGCTTTGCTCCTCCGGCCGTTTGCGGCGAGCGGCGGAAGCCGATCTGCTCTCTCAGCCGACTCGCGGTCTTCGCCTGGGGCCATCCGCGCGAGCAGCGGACGATCCATCCCGCCGGCAAAGACGGCGGCGGTTCCCGGTTCGAGCGTCACGATGTACTGGGACTGCTCTTCCGACAGGTTGATAGTTGCTCCTACGACCTGCCTGTCGTCAGCAGCGGGCAACCTGTGCACAACCTTGAGGGCGGTGTTCTTGATGACGTCCGGGATGAGCTTGTTGGGAATCTGGTCGGCGACGATGACGCCTTCGCCGTAAGCCCGTACCTCGGCGAGGATCCCGGCAAATAGCTCTAGGGCATGGCTGGCTGGCGATTCCGCTGTGACATTGCGGAGGAGCCGGTGTGCTTCTTCCACCACCACGACATGGCGCAGGACAGGGGGCGTCTGCTCTCGCTGGAAGCGTTCTTTTTCTTCGAGCAGCAGCTGCTCGTAGAGCCTGATAAGCACGGCACCCATCAGAAACGCCTTGTCCTGATCGTTTGTCACGTTCTCGATTTCGAGCACGACGTTCCGGCGCAGCAGCGCGCTAACGTCGAGCGGATGACCCCCCTCGAAGAACCGCCCTGGGGTGCCGAGCCGCAGGCTGCCGATTCGGACATCGACGAAGCCCCGAACGTTACGGCGAATCTCCTCGGAATATCCGATCTTCCCGACAACCTCCTGGGCCGTCCGCTGAAGCGCCGCGAGCGTCGGGTACCTGGGGATGGCCGCGCCCGGTGCGGCGGAGTCCGGCTCCGGCACCGGCTGACCGGAGACGCGATCCCAGCGTTGCAGCGGCTCACCGAGGACTAGGTCCCAGCCGGCTGCCTCGTAGCACTCGACGAGAGCCCGCGAGATCACCTGAGGAAAAGGCTCGTCCGAGTGGAAGGCCGCGAGAAACAGGGCGCGCACCAGGTCGGCGTGGCTCTGCAGGGGAAAGGTCCGGCTCGGGTTGCCCGGTTCAAGCGATGCGGGTTCCAGCGGGTTGAGTGATCCGGGAGGCACGTCCGGGTTCCCAGGGGCGATGACGAGCACGTCACTGAGCCCGGCCAGCCGCCCGGCCATGCGCGCGTACTCGGCCTTGGCTGGCTCGATGACCAGCCATGGTACAGGACGCGACGCTCGGGACAGTTGCTCGAGCATCGCCCGCACTGTCTGAGACTTGCCGCCTCCGGTGGCCCCGCAGACGAAGGTGTGCCGGTTCAGCGTGGATCGTGACACGGTGAACGGACCAGACGGCCGGAGGAACCGGTCCAGCACGATGCCAACCTCAACCTGGGCCCCGTCGGCGCCGTGATGTTCTGGCGTGGTGTCGAAGGCTGGCGGCAGCACAGCATTGAGGCCAGGAAGTTCAGTTTCCGGCGGCCGTACGAGAGTGGAGACAAGCTCGGCAGTAGCACGGAATGGCGAGGTCATTACCGCGGGCCCGCTGGCGTCACGATTAACGTGCTGGTGTTTGCCGACCATCGGCCGAATCCGGTACGACGGCACGGCCTGCTCTGCCGCACTGCACAAGGCAGCCGCAACCACCTCAGCCGCCGAGGTAGTGGGGCCGCCGACCCAGATGTGTACCGTCCACATTCCGCCGACGCCGGCCCTTGAGACCTCGTGGAACCAGGCCTCCTGCCGCTCGGCTTCGACGGCGTCAGCCTCCGATAGCCGTGCCGACTGGCGAAGCTTGAACAAGGAACGCCGCGACTGATCGAGTTCTCGCTGGATCAGCTCGTCAGTCAAAGGCTCGCAGTACACCAGCCAGGAGAACTCCAGATGAGCCAGGTAACTGACCACATCATCGAAGGCAGGTGACGGCCAGTAACCCGCCCGGCCGCGACTGTCATCATCTTGCTCGTCCCCAGCGGGCTCGGCTCGTCCGCCGCCACATGGCACCCAGTGGTTCACCGACAGCAGCAGTTTGGACATCTCTTGCTCTGAGACGTGATCGCCTTTCGTCCCGAGCGGGAACGGGAGTGGGATGCCGCGGTGCGGCTGCTCTGGAGATTCATAAGAGGAACGAGGACCCGAGATCATGACCCGCAGTGGTTGCCAGGGTTGCGGGCGCGCCCACAAGACGGCGACGCTCTGGCCTTGGACCCCGGCGTCAAGAAGTCCAGCGCGGACCGCGCGCCTGATGGGTGGCTCTTCGCGCGGATCCATGCTCGCCGGTATGGACCGGATACTCATGAACGGGATGGCCGCGACTAAGGGCACCGGGGTTTCCGCTATGTCATCCATGCCATCTGCTCTCTTCTGCACGTCTTCGGCGCCCACTGAAAATCGCTCGGCCTACGGTGGAGTTGCCGTGCGCTGGCTTGGATGCACACGCGGTTGCTTCGACACTCGCGGGTGGTAGTTAAGTCCCGGATTGCAGTCGACGTCCGCAGTGATCCGCCGGCCGCCGCGCTGGACTTCTACCCAGATCATCCCGGTCACCGCAAGCCCCATGAGCACTTCTGGCTCGATGACCACTTCGTGTACTCTCTGGTCGCTGGCCGAGTCTTCTCTGGATGCTGCGATTGCCTCGCTCAGCGTCTTGCCCGTGGTTGTGCCCCGCGACTCGGTCGAATGGTGCATACTGCTCGGGCCGCCAGAGCCGCCAGAGAAGCCTCTGGTGAACGAGTAGCTGACGTTCTCGCTCTCCTCGGTGCCACGTGACTGTGTTACCGACTCGCTGAAGCCGCGGGTGCGCTGGGACTCTGTCCACTTGTATTCGCTCCCGATGAAATTGACTGCTTCCTGCGCCTCACGGTGATTCGGCAGACTGAAGAATGCGGCAGCGGCGCCGCCAGCCCCGATGACTTGAACAGCGTCATCACGCAGGTGCTCGAAGAACAGGAAGGTGGATACCTGTTCCCGCTCGGCATATGCGCTCAAGGATTCCAGGGATCTCTTCGGAACCCGGTCCGCGCCTAGCAGAATTAGGAAGTCCGCAGCAACAGCACCGCCCCGCATCGAGTCGAGTAGGAGCTGGACGAACAACCCGGAAAGGATCTCGCTGTCCAGTTCGTCAGCTCTCTTGTCGATACTTGCCACACGCAGCGAGGAAGCAGAATCCGGTCCTCCCGCGGCCGGCCGCGGCCCGCCTGCCGATTGGTCCAGCACGTGCAGCCCGCGCAGCATCCGCTCAAGCCTGGTCACCCGCTCCATGACGCCGCCGTGCTGGCGTTGCACATCGTTGTAGAGCAGCGAGAGCCGGTCGTACTCCTCATCTGAGAGGGCGCCGTTTCCCTGCGGCAGTCCCGCGCTTGCCACTGCATGAAGGGCTGCTTCGAGGCGGGTAACGGAGACCGGAGCATGCTGGTCAAGGCATCCCGCCACCTCACGCAGCACCGCACGGTCCTCGTGACGCTCATGGCGCAGTAGTGCTTCGTCCCGCTGCGCTGACTGGCTGAGCTCCGACAGGATGGCGGCGAGGCGGTCCCAGGTCATTTCCTCGAACGCGGGCAGCACAGGCGTGCCCGACGGAGCGGACTCCGGGTGCACGCGGTAGCCCTGACGCCGGGCTAGCTCCCACAGTCCGTCTGCGCACATGCGCCGGGACACATCAACGATGAAGACCCGCCTTCCCGAGCCCAGCATCGAGCCCCCTAAGGTGGCTAGCGCCAACTCCCAGGTAAGGCTCGATCCGCCGAACGCGCAGATGAGATGAGAGCTTGGGGATGGCACCAACGGGAACCAGTAAGGGCCCTCGCTCACCCGCTTTTGCTCGGATCGCTCGAACTCGCTGACGCGGCGCTGCCAGTCAGCCACGGCTCGCTCATGTTCACGCTGTGCTGCCGCCAGATCCGAGGGATCCACGACCTGCTGCTGGCGTAGCAGGGCGCTATGTGACCGGGCAATCATCGCTTGCGCGAACAAACCCAGGGGCGGGGCGATGGCGCATATCAATGCGAGTCCGATGGCGTCACGAGTGCGGTATCTGGCCGTTCCGAGCCTTGTCCTGGCGCGGAACGCCATGGTGGCCCACAACGACACGCCCACAGCGGCGAAGACGACGACGAGATACAGCCAGCCAACGTGCGGCGCGGCTGAGATAAACAAAAGGATCAGCGAGACGGCCGCAGCCGCGAACAGCGCCTTCGTGATCTGGCCAACGCCTGTGCCGGCCGCCGCTGAGACGGTGCCGACCGCGCGCATGGCCGGAGGGTGGTCGCGCTCCGGGCTAAGCTGCAAAGCCCTGGGCGGCACACACTCGAAACCCCATCGAACCGGGGCGCTGAAGATGGGCGCGAGGCCGGGCAGTTCCTCTCCTTGCTCGACGCTGGTCATGGCAGGGCTACCAGAACGGAGAGCACGACCTGACGCGCCTCGGGAGCAGCCCGGATCGTGATGGACGTGGTGCCCGGCGACGACGGAACCAGCTGGACGTCTGCCGGCAGAATCCTCGTTCTGGAAGCGTTAATCAGGTAGATGATGCCGGGAATGACGCAGAGCGCCCAGAGAATGATGGCCCGCACCACGTTGGGCTCACCCCGGAGCGGGATCGCAGCGTGAACGAGTCCAGGTTGCTCGCCCTTTATCAGGATGCCCGCCACTGAAAGGACGCGGACGACTTCGCTCTGCGCCTGCGCCACCGGCAGCGAAGTCCAGCGGTCCCCCGCGGCACTCGGAGGAAAGTGCGGAAGCGTCCGCTGCTGGCCAGTTTGTTCGCTGCCTGGAAGCGGCGGAACGCAGGGAGAAGGTGGGACTGCTTCCGGATCACTTTCTGCGTGTTCACCGCGCTTGACAGCTGATGTCCAGTCGTGACCGTCCCAGTACCGATCGTCGAACCGGCCCGCCGGATCCGGATACCAGCCCGCGGCGCCTGGTGCCACCGATGTCATCGGGTTCCCTCACGGTCCGTTCTGAACCGCACGCCGTGTATCCCTTCGCGCACCCATCGGCTTTCAGGCGCGAAATGAGCAGGTACCGCTGCGCGCTCAGCGCCTGATTGGCGTAGTTCCGGATGCACCGGTGTCTCCCGCTCTAAGCGCACCATTCGGCCGACTCGGTCATCGTGTAGCGGACAGAGATGCGTCCGCCGCCTCTGCCGCATCAACAGTTGCCAAACCAGCGCCAGGACACCAGGAGAACTGACCGGAAGACTTGCCGGCAGGCCTGTCGGCAAGCCTGCCGATCAAAGACCTGACCTGGCATCATTAGATAAGCTGATATCTCATGGAGAATCCGTGCATCCTGAGGGCCACACCAATTCTCAGCCGGGGGGCGCGGCCAGCCAGAGTCTCGCCGCGCTGCTGCGCCGCTATCGGCGCGCCGGCGGACTGACGCAAGAAGAACTCGCCGACTCTTCAGGCTTGAGCGCGCGTGCCATCGCCGATATCGAGCGAGGCAGAACCAGCCGACCCTATCGAAGCTCGGTGAGAGCGCTCGCTGACGCCCTCAACCTGTCAGATGATGAGCGCGAGCTCCTAATTCGGGCGAGCAAGCCGCGAGGCGCAGACCCCCGGCCGACTCCGCGCTCAGGCGCTACGGCAGACGCAGCTCCGAATGCCGAGCCGGGAACTGTGATACCTCGTCAGCTACCACCGGTCGTCGCCCATTTCGTCGGTCGTCGTGACGAGATCGACACGCTCAATAATCTGCGGGCGAGCCATCCTGGCACCACCGTTGTGATCTGTGCAATCGCAGGTACGGCCGGTGTCGGCAAGACTGCACTGGCATTGCACTGGGCGCACCAGGTCGCTGACCGGTTCGGCGACGGGCAGTTGTATGTCAACCTTCGCGGGTACGACCCGGGCCGGGCGGTCACCACCGCTGATGCACTTGCCGGCTTCCTGCGCGCGCTGGGCGTACCCGGCCAGGAGATTCCGGCCGGCGCGGACGAGCGGGCGGCCCGGTATCGCAGCATGCTGGCCAGCGCCCGGATGCTGATTGTGCTGGACAACGCCGCCGATGAGCAGCAGGTCCGGCCGCTGCTGCCGGCCAGCCCGGCCAGCCTGGTGCTGGTGACCAGCCGCCGCCAGCTGAACGGGCTCGCCGCCGCCGACGGCGCTCACCTGGTATCGCTGGATGTGCTCAGCCAGACCGAGGCGGTCCAGATGCTGACAGCGCGGCTAGGTGCCGCCCGGGCCGCGGCCGAGCCGGCCGCGATGGCAGATCTCGCCGACCTGTGCGCGCGGCTGCCGCTGGCCCTGGCGGTCGCTGCGGCCCGCGCCGCCGCCCGACCCCGGTTCCCGCTGGCGGCCCTGGCCGCCGAACTTGCCGACACAGCCGGGCCGCTGGACGCCCTGGAAGACGACGACCCGGCCACCAGCATGCGGGCGGTGTTCTCATGGTCCACCCGGCAGCTCAGCGAGGAGTCGGCGCGCATGTTCCGGCTGCTGGGCCTGCACCCAGGCCCTGACGTCGCCATCGCCGCCGCGGCCAGCCTGGTCGGCTGTACGCGACAGCAAGCCCGTCAAATGCTGCGCGAACTGGCCCGCGCGCACCTGATCACCGAGCATGTCCGCGGCCGGTATGCCTTCCACGAACTGCTGCGTGCCTACGCCGCCGACCAGGCTCGCGCTTTAGACAGCCAGGACGACCGCGACGCCGCCATTGGCCGGGTGCTCGACCACTACCTGCATACCGCCGCCCGCGCCGCCCTGCTGCTGGACCCGTCCAAGGAACCGACCGTGCTGGCCCCGCCCAGGCTAGGCGCCGCTGCCGAGCAGCCCGCTGACTACGCGCAAGCCATGGCCTGGTTCGAGGCCGAGCACCAGGTCCTACTCGCTGCCGTAACCCTCTGCGCCGGGAACGAGTCCGACACTTACGCCTGGCAGCTCGCCTGGGCCATGACGAACTTCCTGTTTATCCGGGGGCACTGGCAGGAACGAGCCGCCATACAGTGCACAGCGCTCGCCGCAGCCACTCGCCTTGGTAACGCCGCCGCGCAGGCGCTGTGCGGACGGCTGCTGGCAAACGCCTGCACCAACGTCGGCGACCATGCTCGGGCTAGCCGCCACTACGCCACCAGCCTCAAGCTCTACCAGCAGCTCGGCAACCGTCTTGGCGAGGCTAAGGTGCAGCACAGTCTCGGCTTGCTAGCCGACACCGAAGGCCGTTACGAGGCCGCACTCGACCACAGCGAGCAGTCGCTGCGCCTATTTCAGGCCGTCGGCGACAAGCGGTCAGAAGCCAACATGCTGAACAACGTCGGCTGGTATCACGGGCTGCTCGGCGACTATGAGCGAGCCCGCGTGTTCTGCCAGCGATCACTAGCCCTGTATGCGATCACCGGTGACCGCTGGGTCGCAAGAGATGTCTGGGACAGCCTGGGTTACGCCGAGCACCATCTGGGCAACCTCGCCGAGGCCGCCGCCTGCTATCAGCGCGCGCTCACCCTAAATCGCGAAACCGGCGACCGCTTCGGCGAAGCCGACATCCTCGCCCACCTCGGCGACACCCTCTACGCCGCCGGCGACAAGGCGCAGGCCCGGCAGGCCTGGCAGCATGCGCTGGACATACTCGATGACCTGCGGCACCCAAACGCCGACGAAGTACGCGACAAGCTCGCCCGTGCCACAAGCCGATCTGATACTGCCCGCTGAATGTCAAGTCCCGCGCTATTCATCAGCCTCTGGTGGCCGCCACAACACCGCTCGACCTAGGCGGTGCCGACAGCGCCGAGCCCGGCGGAAAGCTACGGCAATGGCTACTGTGCCGCTGAACCACATGTCCTGGCAGCCAGATCCGTGGCCGACGGACCTAGCACGTGTGCTCCACTAGCGAGCACCGCCTCATCGGCGGACTCACGAGCAGTTGGCGGGCGGCGGGTTTGAATGCGCCGTCCCAGAGTCCCAGCAGGAGTTTCCACCGTCGCCCCACCCACCTACCGTGGCGCGATCGATATCCTCGTCCCCGCCTACACGAACCGCCAACGGCAGAACGCGCAAATAAGCCCCGACCACGTGACAACGGAAGTCCTGGGCCTCCAGATTGCTGGGGTGCGCAATCCTGTCGAACTGGCGCTGGACCAGCGCGCAATTACTGCACCGTGCTGCGCGCCTAGCGCAGAGCCACCGGCAGGAGCCGCCTGGCGCGCACCATGAGCGCGACGCGCTAGAGCGTTACCATGAGGCAGCTATGGCCAACCTCCCAGGGCGCAAGTCGTCATGGCGATCACGATGACGGACGTTAACAGTCCTTGGTATCCCGGTACGTGACGCCCTGCGCGCGTGAAAATCGGGTGTGGTTGCCCGCCGGCGCCGGTTCTGCTTGGTGCTGTGAGCCCGTCTGACAGTCTGGTCGCCGGGAGCCTTCTCCAGGGTCCTGCATTGTTGCCGTGAGCACGCGATTCCGCCTTGTTGTCCCTGCTGGCTCCTGCGGGCAGCCGCTGGAATCTGGCTGCTGCACTGGAGAGGACGGATGGGATGGAGGACATCGCTGAGGAGCCGGCCGGGCTGGTGGCGCGGGTAGCTGCGCTGGATATCGGCAAGGCGTCGCTGGTCGCGTGCG
>JASHOE010000123.1 GCA_030041275.1 Streptosporangiaceae bacterium | reverse complement strand
CGGCCAAGGACCAGGAATCCAGCACCGGCGAAGCCTGCTTTGATAGCCCGGCAACGAGAGCGTCAATCTGATAGCGGAGCAGTGGCCTCTTAAGCCGCGGGCTATCGGTGCGGGCCAGCGCCTTGCACAGCTGCGCATGGAAGCCCTGCGACTGCGCAAGACGACCGGCCTCTGGCTGATGCCGTAACTGCCCCTAGGCCTAGGGAGGACGGCTGTGGTTCAGTGGGTTAGTGCTCGGCGATGATGCGGGCGCCTCGGGCGGGTCGCCCGGCTCGGTCCCGCTGGTTTCTTCGCGGTTCAGCGGACTGGTCGGCCAAGGACCGCGAGCAGTCTTGCCAGCGGCCCGCTCAGGTCGCCGACGGCGCTGAAGCCCGAGACGCCCGGCTCAGCCGCGGTCGTGGAGGGTCACCTGGTAGCCGGGCTCGGCGAAGGTGAAAGTGCGGCCGAACGGCCCGTCGGCGGGCGCTGAGACGATCGCGGTGCCCGCGGGCGGCGAGGGCGTCGTGGATGTCCCGACCGGTCGAGCCGTTCTCCGGCGAGACCAAGACCTTCACCGACCCGAGGCTGCAGGGCCTCCGCCGGCAATACGGCTCCGAGGTGCTCGACACCCTCGCCGTGGTGGCCCTCTGCCGGAGGGCGGGTTTTAGCCTTGCGGAGACCAAAGACCTCCTTGCGACGGGCGGCGACGAATCGTGGAAGCAGCTGGCAGGCTCCAAGCGTGATGAACTGAGGGCCCAGGCTCGTCACCTGACAATGCTCGCCGACCAACTCGACCACGCGCTGCGCTATCGGAGTCCCAACGCCTTTGACTGCGAGCACTTCCAGTCTGCTCTCCGCGGTGCCCTCCCAGCGGATGCAAACCGCCAGACGTGACCTGCCGCATTCAACACGACCGGCGGACTTGGCCCAAGTATGCCCAGGCCTGGCGGCTCACCGGCCAGATGACGGCGTCCTCAACTCCCAGGCCGGGGACCAACGTCGCTGGGCGGCTGATCACCGCCGGGCGAACCCGGCCGCTGCTCAGCGCCGAGAGCCCGGTGCACGGCGCTAGCTCGCGTCGCAACCGAGACCGCCGAGACCGCCCGACTCGTCCGACGAGGTCAGTGCCCGAGCCGCCGTGGTAGCCGCGGCTCGCAAGCTGCACCCGGCCGATCAGGAGTTGCTGCGGCTGATGGCCTGGGAGGGGTTGACCAAACGGCGAGATCCCGGCGGTGCTCGGCTGCCCGCGATCATCATCGGCGTTCGCCTGCACCGCGCACGCCAGCGATTCCGCGCCGCGCAGGGGGCCCGAGACCCGCTGAGTCCAGCAACTCGGGAGGACTTCCCGATCCACACGCCCGGCCCGATCACCCTGGCTGCCGATGACCCGGATAACCCCGGAACTCGACCGCCTGGCGGCCGCCCGCCCTGAAACCGCCCGCCACCGCGCCGCCCTCACCGATGAGGGTGAACGCCGGAGGCTACTGCTGCACGGCGTCCTGCGTCCGCAGGTCCATGGCATCATCGTGCTGCGCTCCCCCGGCCGCTCGGCGTTCCGCCGGCCGGTCCTCGGCGTCCCGGTCAGGCCGCTGTGATGTCAGCCAGTCGCCGTGACCGTCTGGCCGCCGGCGGCCTGGTCGTCAGCGGCCTGGCAGACGGTGCAGCGCTCGCGGCTGTGATCCCGGTCGAGCAGTGCTGCTCCGGCCATCAGCAGGAAGTAGTGCACGATCTTGATCGGCCGCCGCTCGCGGCGGGCCGTGACGAACAGGCCGGAGTGGGCGGACAGGTGGCAGGCGAGCATGCTGTGACCGAGTCCATGCGCACGGCCGAAACCGCGGTAGGCGGCGGCGAAGTCGCGGCGCTCCAGCGCGGCTATGCCGTCCGCCATCGCCGCTTCCCAGGCAGGTGTCACGGCGCCGTCCGGCCGAGTGTGAGTACTGGTCATGGGTTCCTCCGATTCGGTAGTGATGCAGCGCCTGCACGAGCGAGCAGCAAAGAAACGACGGCTAACAGGTGGCGTCGGCCTGCGAGGTCGCGGCAGCGCCGGGTCCGCTAGGAGAACCCGGGTCCGCCAGCAGCAGCGGAGTCGGCAAGCTCGGGATCGGTCGACGACTGCGGGCCCGCGCCGGCGCGGGCAGCGCCCGTTGCGGGTGAGTTTTGCGGCCCCGCCGCGGGCAGGCGGCCGTACAGCACGGCCAGCGCGATCAGCTCGGCGACGTTCAGAACGGCCTTGCCGACAATGTTGACCGGATCGTGCAGACCGGTGGCCACGAAGCCGGCGGCCGCCTGGACCACGAGCGCCCCGGCACACGCGGCCATGAGCTGCCGCTCGGATGGCGACGGCCGGTGCACGACCCACCGGACGGTCCCGGCCACGGCGGCGGCAACGATGAGCAGCGGCACCACAAGGGGCAGCCAGCTGAGCCCGTCCTGGCTGGTGGCGACCAGCAGGATCGAGAACCACAGCAGCGCCGCGGCGGCGGCGATGAATCCGAGTGCGCGCGGACCGGGCAGAGGGCGAAGCACGCGCACGGCACGCCGAGCACCCGCAGCCGTGGCGCAGCCCGGCTCACCTGAGACCTGAGCGGCTCGCTGCCCTGCCGCGTTCTGCCCGGCCGCCCGCCGCGATGCGACCAGCCGCGCGGCAGCGACCAGCGCAACGACGAGGACCACGACACCGGCCATTTGCACCGGGTGCACGCGGGCCGGGATGCCGAACGCGCTCTTCTGCAGCACGGTGTACCATGCGACGCCGATGGCGGCGGCGTTCACCAGGTAGACCGCGGCGGCAGCGGACAGGCCGGGCCGGTGCAGCCATGGCCGGCCGCGCCAGTCCGGGAACAGGATCTCGGTCAGCGCGACCGGGATGCCGATGCTGAAGACCGCGTGGTAGCCCGCGTTGAAGACGGCGTAGGTCCAGTAGACGCCGCCGGCGACCCCGTAGGGATGCGGGAACAGCCGCGGCGTGAGCCAAGTCGGCTCCAGCAGCCCTTCTTCGATGCCCCCGTAGGCGAGACCGAGCAGGAGCACCGACGGCCAGCCACCACCCCAGCGGACAACCGCCTCGCGGATAACGATTGCTCCGCAGCCGTACAGCCCGATCTGGAACAGCAGCCCCGGAGCCTGACTGACGGTGGTGGTACCCCACAGCAGCTCGGCGATGACAGGCGCTGCGAGCAGCAGGAACACAACCGGGCGCGCGCGGCCGGCCACCTTCTTTTCTCTTAGCACATAAGCATCTTAGCTTACGTGCTAAGATAATTACCAGAGTAAGGTGGTACCCGTGAGCTCCGAGCCCGACATCAGCCCTGATCAGCCCGTCACCACCGCCGACCTGGGCGAGATCGTGGGCCGTGAGCTGAGTACGGCGATCGTCGTCTTTCACGAGGCCGTCGGGCGCAAGCTCGGCCTGTCGGCAACCGAGCGCAAGATCCTCGACGTCCTGCACCGCACCGGTCCGTCGACAGCCGGCCAGCTGGCCGAGCACACCGGCCTGACCAGCGGGGCCATCACCGGCATCGTCAACCGGCTCGCGCACGCCGGCTACGTCCGCCGCGACGCCAACCCGGCCGACCGCCGCAGCATCATCGTGAGCCGCCGGGCAAGTCCGCGCCTCGACCGGGTCAGGCCCGAGATCTTCGGCCCGCTAGGCCAGGCCATCACCGAGCTGTCCGCCAAGTACACGCAAGCCGAGCTCGGCGCGATCGCGAGCTACCTGACTGGCCTCACCGAGATACTCCGCGAGCAGACCCAGCGCATCAGCACCAGCGCCCAGCCCGGAACCCACCAGGCCCAGCGCGACCAAGTGGTCAGGATCCGGCGCCAGCAGCAACAGGACCGGCGCGAGGAAGCACAGGCCCGCCGGGAACAGCGCCGGGTCCGCCGAGACGACCGCCGCGCCCAGTAGCGCCGCTGTGTCAGACAGGCCGGTCACCGGGAGCCGCCTGACAGCAGCTGGTCGCAGGCGGACAGCCAGGGGGCAGGCCGGTCGTGGCGGGCCAGCGCGCCGGTGCGCGAAGGGAGACGAAGTCCACACGCCTGATAGTTCGCGCTGCTGGTATGCGGACACCTACGCCGAGTCGTTCGCGGCTGGCAAGGATCAACGGGCTCTTGACAAGAAGCCGCTTCGCGAGTGGTTCGCCGAGCGCGGGTGTCCGGTCTCACCGAAGATGTCGAATCTCACTCATCATGTCGGTGGACATGTCGAATGATCTTGCCTACGACATGAAGCTGAGACGCAACCGGATCTCAAGAGCTGACCGGCGCGGCAGATCCGGCGGCAGCCTTGCCGTCGGCCGGGCGCTGTCAGGTGTCGGTCTGCGCGGTCGCTTGACCCTAGCCAGGTCAGGCTTCAAGGTCGGCAGTGTGGGCGCCCAGATGAGCGACAGCAGC
>JASHOE010000122.1 GCA_030041275.1 Streptosporangiaceae bacterium | reverse complement strand
CCGCACCTGCTCGTCGATGATCCGCAAGCTACTAACCCCCAGCCCAGCCTTGTGCGCGCAGCGCCAACCTATCGGGCGACCGCGACATGCGGTCGTCGCCGAGGTCGGAACAGCTGCTCGGGCTAGGCCAGAACCAGAGATGCCGGCGCGTGCTCGACGGGCGTGCTGGTCTCGACGCACCAGCCGGCGTCGTCGTGGCACACCGGCAGCACAGGAGCCGAGACGGGCAGCTTCAGCCGGATCGGCCCTGAATCGCGAGGTGCAGCGGGGTGCACGACAGCGAGACGACCATCGGGATCACCGGGACCTCGCCGATTGCTGAGGAGTTGCGCGTCTTGTGGCCTATCGAATGCTGCCCATGTCGGATCGAAGTGACGCGGCCGTTCGGTGCGAATCACGGTCTGCCGCTCCGCGCGCCACAGCACTCCTCCGCCATGCCATTCGAAAGCCAGCACCCGTCCGGATAGCGCGACGTTCAATACCGTGGCGCTGAAGCCACGAGGCAGCAGCCCCGGCAGGCTCCGGCTCGAGAGGGCGTGGAAGCCACACGTACACCGCGGATCCGGAGCATGGTGGCCGCGTCGAGTGCCGCGGACCTTGCAGGTGGCCTTGGCGTCAGCCGGATAGGCGGGACCGCCGGTCAGCGGGATAAACAGATCGCCCTGTTGCCGGGCCAGCTTGTAAGCCCAGACCACCTGCAGCCCGTCCACCGTCGTGGTCAGGTGTTCTGGGAGTACTTCGGGCAGGTCAGGCCCGACGTGAGTTCCGGCCACGAAGTCCGCGATCAGGCGATCTCCCTCGCACATGGCGACCCCATCTCTGATGTGCCTATTTGAAGGGTAAGCGCCGCTCTGGATTCCAGTGCCGAAATCCGATCACTGCCATTCCGCGTCGATGTCGGCATTCGCCAGCGTCAGCGGCATGACGTCCCGCGTGGGGTCTGACCGGTCGGCAGTTTTCAACTGCAGTTCGCGCCGCGCTCACCCAACTCCCGCCGCACTTGGTTACCTGGACGATGCCGCTGAAGGCGTGTCTGGCTGCGGAGGTGGCGCCCTTAGCTGAGGCGCGAGGCTTTGCCGTCAGCTGACGACGGTCTGGCTGCGTCAGGTGCGGGCATCTCTCCTATGTCCAGGATCAGGTCCGCCAGGTCGGACGGACGCACGTATCCGCGACCGCGACCGTCGGCGAAAAGGCGTACGCCAGCGTCGAGCTGCGCCCGGTCGACCAGTTGGCTGCCGGTGAGGTGCCGCGTGCTGCGCATATAGTGCCGAAGCCCCGGCACCCACAGGTGCAGCGCCTGCAGCGCGATCACGGCGTAGTCGAGCCAGCTGAATGGCTTGTCAACATACGCCAGGGCGGCCTTCCCGGCCTTCCGCGACGTCTTCACCAGGCCGGTCGACCACAGGTAGTCGTGGTCGTCGTAGTGCCAGACGTTCTCCTGCGCGCCGCTCTGCTTCGCCTCGACGATGTAGATCGTTCCGCGGCTCACCCGCGAGCAGATCACTGCGTGGTCGAACATCGTGTAGCCGCCGCGTGACAGCCACATTCCCAGCCGGATCAGCAGCAACGGGCGCGTGCCGGTGTCGACCACAGCGAAGTCCCCTGGACGGGGGGTTGTCGTGATGCGCTCGGAATTCTCGTCGGTCAAGGAATCTCCGTAGAGGCGTTCTGGGAGTCTGCGGACCAGAAGTTTCCTGTGGCCGCCTGGCGAAACACTGCGCTCGTTGCTGATCGGCATCCAGCTCGAGCAACTTCGATGGCCGATAGGACGAGCCGCTCGCGCGCGTGACCGGTCAAATTCAGCGCCAGTCGACGGTCGCATGCGCCACGGGCGGTGTGCTGACTGGTGCTTACCGCGCGGGCGCCACGACGGCCGCGTTGTGGCCGACGGCAATGTCAGCTGTCGCTTGGATCGAGCGCAGGGCCGCTGCGACCTTCGCTGCTCCGGGGTCGGTCAGCGCCGGGACCTCGGCCAGCGCCGGGACCTCGCCCAGCGTTCAACGGCCATACCCGGATGATCTGCATGGTCTGATATGCGAGGGCCATGACGGTGTGCTCGCGGGTCGGGCCGGGCAGGCTCGACAGATGTCGCTGGGTACATCGCTGCGGCAGCGGCTTACCCTCACGGTGGCGTGCACCGCCCAGTTCATGATCGTGCTCGACGTCCTGATCGTGAGCGTCGCGCTTCCGTCCATGCAGCACGAGCTTCACCTCTCGCCAGCGGGCCTGGAATGGGTGGTGAGTGCCTACGCTCTGGCCCTGGCCACCCTCATCCCCACGGGCGGAGCACTAGGCGATCATTTCGGGCGCAAGCGCATTTTCCTCAGCGGGGTTGTCCTGTTCACGGCGGCCTCGGTCGGCTGTGCTCTCGCCGGTTCCGGCGGAGTGCTCATCGCCTTCCGGGTGCTGCAGGGAATTGGCGGCGCCGTCATGTCGTCTCTGACCCTCGCGCTGATAGCCGAGGCCTATCCGCCGCAGGCCAGGACTGGCCCGATCGGGCTCTGGGCTGCGGTCAGCGGGCTCGCCGTCGCGGCCGGCAGCGTGGTCGGCGGCCTGCTGCTCAGCGTGTTCCCGTGGTCGTCGATCTTCTGGGTCAACGTCCCGATTGGCATAGCGACAGTGGTCATCGCGCGGGTTGCGGTCGCGGAGTCGCGGGAGCCCGTGCCCCGGCCTTTCGATGTCGGCGGCGTGGTGCTCAGCGCTTCCG
>JASHOE010000121.1 GCA_030041275.1 Streptosporangiaceae bacterium | reverse complement strand
CGCCGGCAGCGGGTCCCCGTATCTGAGCAGGTGATCGAGGCTCGGGTCCGGCCGTTCGACAACCAGGGCGAGGCCTTCAAGCTCGCAGGAGCAGGCCAGTACGCTCCGGGCGGCCTGCTGCAACAGTCCGGCTCTGTCGTGATCTGCTGTCAGACGTCTGGCGGCTTGCTTGAATTCGCCGTCAGGCGGCCGGATGTTGACTTGGTGCTGCACTTCTTCAACCGCCTCGTGGAGCAGGCGCGGGGCGCCGGATCAACTGAGGATGCGCAGCCGGGTGGCTAAGACCAAGGACCGGTCGGCGGCATGACCGGACGTTGACTCAGCATGGCTAGTGCATCAACTTGGTGTCCTGAGCGAGAGGCTGGAAACTCGTGCTGACACCGGCGGAATATGACGACGTCATCGTCACAGTGGCCCATCCCTACGCAGATGTTGAGACCACCCTGCGGCAGTGGATAGAGACCGGTCCAGGTCCGCGCCCGTTCGTCACGATCACCGCCGCCCGCCGCAGCAACGGCGATCCAGTACCGCTTGGGGCCATTCCGCTCCAGTACCGCAACGGTCCCGAAAGTCGGCGGCTTCAGCGACTCGGCCTGCTTGCCGCGCCATGGGGTCTCGCTCCAGATAACGAGCCGTAAGCGCAGCGCGACTCGCGGCAAGAGCGTGCGTTTTACAGGGCGCCAGGCAGGAATGCAGGTCTGCCTAAAAGGCCTGCGACCGCGGTAGACGTTCCAAAGGGTCCGCGCCTAGGCTCGGGCCAACTAATCCGCCTCCGGGCCGCCCGGCCGATAGCGGACTTGCTTTCAGGGACGGCTAGTGTGGCGGGCCAGCAGCAGCCCAGGGTGAGGATTACGCCTCGAATCGCAGGAATCGTCGGCTGCTTGGCCGCAGTGGTGCTGGGTTATGGTGCCGTAACAGTCATCGATCAGGGTCGCGGCGCTCTTGGCCCGCGCTGGGGCGCCGCAGTGCTGGTTGGCGGCGGAGCCTCCGTCGGCCTGCTTGCAGGGATCGCGGCAGTGCTTGCCCTTGCGCGGCGCCGTCCGCGGGCGCCTCGAATTCTGTACCCGGTCGCAATGGGGCTGGTGGTCGCGCTGGCGCTTATCTCCTGGGCCGGCGTGCACGTTGCCGGAGGAAGCGGCCCGGTGACGAGCCCGTGGCAGGTCGGCCTGGCAGCCTCCTTTGTACCGGTGGCATTGGTCGCGGTGGTGGTCATTCCGCTGCTGACCTGGCCGAGGCGATCACCGCGTGGAGCAAGTGCCAGACGCAAGCGCGTGATCGTCGCCACCATCAACGCACGGAGCGGCGGTTGGTCTGTCGGCTGGATGGGGATGGGCCGGATGCCCCGGAACCTCCAGGCCCCGACCCTCACCGGTGCAGTAGACGCCGCGCATCGCGCCTTTAGGGCCATGGCCACGGATGACACGGCTGAGATGCGGATGGTGATCTATCCTGCGCGATACCACGGCGGACCAACCTTCGAGGCTTCCGGCGAGCCAGGCAAACTGACTGCTACCAGCGCTGACGACCCGGGCCAGACGATAACGGGCATGACGCTAGAGGACCTCGCAGGTGCCGTCGAGCGGACGCTTGCTGACAGCAGCAGAGGTTTCCGGCTGCGATGGTCTGGAACGATGACGCTTGAGTGACGTCGCCGAGTCGCCGATGGGCGTGCCCTCCAACCGACTCTAGGTGCGCAATGAACGTGCCAACGACCGCATGAGCATGGGCGTTTTGGCGACGCCCGCTTTTCGGCACGTGTGCTTAGCTAGGCGGCGTGGGGCGCGATCTGGACGATGAGGTCGGCGTCCAGTGCAGCGGAGATCCGGTCGAGGAGCGGGATGGTGGGGATGACGCCGCCGGCTTCCAGGCGGGATAGCGCGGGCTGGGTCATGCCGGCCCGGGTGGCCAGTTCGACCTGTGACAGGCCAAGGGCGAGGCGGCGTTCGCGGACGGCGCGGCCGAGCAGGTAGGCCCGCTGTGCTTCGGCGCGGCCCTGGCGGTATTCGTCGCTGCCGCGGCGCTGGCTGGCGAGGTCCTCGTAGGAGGTGTGGTTGCTGGTCATGTCAGGATGCCTCCCGGTCGAAGGTGTCGTGCGCGGGTCCGTGTTCGGCTTCGCAGGTCTTCTGGGCTTGTAACGCGCGGGCCACCTGAGCTGCCTCGGCGTTGCGGGTCTTGCGGAACACCGTCAGCATGATGATCCGCCGGCCAGGGGCGAGCCAGTAGGTGATGCGCGGCTGCTGGGCAAGCAGGTGGAACCGCAGTTCGCGTACCTTCCCGCCCAGGTGGCGGGTGTAGGGCTCGCCGAGGGTGTCGGCATGTTCGGCGAGCAGGCCGACGAAGTCGGCACGGCCGAAGTCCCGGTCGCCGAGGCGCTCGAGCCACGAGCGCACCTCGGGCTCGACCTCGACCGCGTACAGTCCGGCCATGCATCCTATGGTATATGCGTCGGATGCTATAGGCAACTCGGGCCTATCCGCCGTGCTGGCTGTCGGCTAGGTGCCGGCGGCCATGTAGGCGGCCAGGATGTAGGTCGGGTGCCGGTCCAGGTTGTTGCGCGCCCGGTCATAACGCATCGTGGTGCGCGGATCGGCGTGCCGGGCGGCGATCTGCACGTCGCGCAGGTCCTTCCCGGCGTCCAGCATCGTGATCACGAACGTGTGCCGGAGCATATGCGGGTGCGTCCTGCCGATCCGTACGCCGGCGGCGCCGGCCAGCCTCCGCAGACGGCGCGTGGCGGCGTGCCGGTCCATCCGGGCTCCGCGGTTGTTGAGCAGGATCGGGCCGGCGGATCGGCCGTCGATCGCTCGGTCGATGGCCCGCCCGCACGCAGCCGCCAGCCGGTTCGCCGTCAGCAGATCACCGACCAGCGGCGAGGCCGGAACGATCTGGTCCCGCTTGGCATAGCCGACCAGGTTCTCCACAATGCCTTTTGACTCCGGGTCGGCTGCCTCGCAGAAGTCGGGCCGGAAGCCGTAATGGGTGGCGAACCGCACGTACTCCGCGGTCGGGACCACGACGTTGGCGACCACGCCTGCTTTCAGGCAGCCCATCCGGTCGGCCAGCACCGTCTTGGGGACCCCGCCCAGGACCTCGAAGCACTCGGCCAGCAGCCGCAGCGTCGTCTCGGACTTCTCGTTCGCAGCGAACCGCACGAACCGCACCCGCGACCAGGCCAGCACCGCGCAGAACACGTGCAGGCTGCCCTGCGAGCCCCAGTCAATGACCAGCGTGTCACCCGGCGTCCACACCGCCGGACGGCGGCCGCGGTGATGCCCGGCCCCCACTGCGCCTTCGCCTCGGCGACCAGGCGGCGGAAGTTCCGCGCCGACCCGGCATACCCGGCTGTGCGAGCGGCCGGCAGCAGCCGCTTCGCGCTGATCCGGCCCTGGCTCTGGCGCACCCGCTCAGCGACCAGGCCACGGACATCGCGTCGTAGTTATGGCCCCGGCCTTTGCGTTCCGGCACCCGGCCACCGGCCTCGTGCGCCTCGATAACCCGGCGGACCGTCTTGTGCGTCGTGCCGCACATCGCGGCAGCGCCCCGGTAGCTGCCCACCTCCCGGTAGGCGGCCAGTATGTACATCCGTTCCCTCGCGTTCTTCAATAGAAGCCCTTGTGCGGTTGACCGGTATCTGGCTGACACCGACACCGTCACCGCACAGGGCCCGCAGACCCTGTCAGGACACGCGAGGAACGGGGACT
>JASHOE010000120.1 GCA_030041275.1 Streptosporangiaceae bacterium | reverse complement strand
ACCGCGCCGGGCGTGGTGCGCAGCAGTGCCCCCGCGCCGGGCGTGGCGTGCTACCACCCTGTCGGGACACGGGTAACGATCACTTCCGCTGCGATCTCCGCGGTGACCACCGACCGGCAACAGGCAGGGCCTCCAATATACGGATTCGTGGTCGCGGTTCCCACCGCCTATGTGTCATCGGTGACAGCGGTCATCAGACAGGCGTATGACTCTGGCGGCGTGGTCGGCATCAGCGTCGACGGCAAGCTCTGGGAAGCCCCTCGGGTAGCTCAGCCATTCTCGGGCCAGCAACTCCAGGTCGCTCTGCTCAGCAAGACTCAGGCTGTCCAGCTTTACCGTCTCCTGGTTCCGTCCGGCTGACGACGAGCGAGGAGAAGCCGATGCCACCACCGCCAGCACTGCGGGATGCCAGCGAGTCATCCGATGTTGCCAAGCTCGTCAGGCTGCATCACCGCAGGCGCGGCTGGGCCTGGGTGGCGGTAGGCAGCCTGACTGGCCTCCTGGTATACGCCGGGATCGACGTCAAGCTGGCCGACGGGGTCACCGGGACTGCGGCAACCTTCAGCCTCGTCGCGGTCGTCGTGCTGCTTGCCCTGGCTGTGACCGGGCTCGTGGTCGTCATCGCCGATACGGCCCGGCTGCACAGCGCCGACGCCGCGACTCGGGCGACCGCGGAGGGCAGCGTCTCGCACCACCCGCTGTACGCGCATGCGTATCGCTATCCGCCACGCCACCATGCCAGCTGGCTGGCCGCGATCTTCATGCTCGCCGCAATGACGTCAATCGCCGCCTACATCTTGCCCACCGAAGTGAACTCGTGGGCGTATGTAGTGGGCGCCGAGCACCGCGACACCTTCAACCCGGTGTCCTATGCCACGGCCTGCGCATCTGTGGGGCGAGGATTCAGGTGCCAGACCGTGACCGTGGGCTACCTTTCCCGCAGCGGCGCGGAAGTCAACTGGAGCAACCAGGTGCCGCTCGGCCAGCCGTTCGGTGTCCGCGACCCGTTGTGGGCGTGGGGCACTGGGCGAGGTCTCATCACTGGCGACGGCTCGGCGATCACGAATATCGTCGCCGCGGTGTTCTTCGATGGGGTCGCGCTGCTGTTGCTGTACATCCTGGTTGTGATCATGCGCGACACCTCACCAAGGCGAAAGCTGCGGATGTCCGTTCCCGCGGGCGCAGGTCCGGGCGGGGTACGCCAGACGCATCATCCTGATCGCGGTCACCACGCCGACGGCACTCCTCGCAGCACACGCCGCGGCCGAGGTCCTCGGTCAGCACAGCGCCGTCAGGTCAGGTGAACCCGAAGTCCCGCAGCTCGCTACTGGCCGGCAGGCTCCAGTAGCGGGTGGCGTCGCAGCGCCACGAACCTGCATCGGGCAGCAGGACAAACCTGGTAATCGAAGGCTGCCCGCCCTCGTGGTCTCCGTACAGCACATCGACGGTGACACGCCCCTGCGTTTCGACTGCGAGTGTTATCTCCGTGTAGAGAGGGACCGCCGGATCCCGGAGGGCCGCCTGCCAGAAGCCGACCCGGCTCGCGCTTATCAAGAGGTCCCGCTGCTGCGGCAGGAACGCTGTGGGCATCGGCGGAGGGTCGCCTCTGAGGTGTCGCGCCACGCCGCGGGGATCTTGCGCGATGTCGCTCGCCGACTCGCCCTGGAGGCGGTAGCCGCGCAGCATGGCCAGGCCTGTCCCTACGTTGCACAGCGGGATCGCCAGGTAGATGGTCCCAGCGTCGTTGCGTATGAGGGCTTGCCCGGTGCTCACCGGAAAGACCCGTCCGTCGGCGAACTGGACGCTCTGCTCCCCTTCATCGCGCCCGGCTGGCGCGAGCACGGGTCGCTGTCCAGCGAGTAAGGCCCGTTCAGCGATCCTGGTGCTGCGAGTTGCCGCCCGGACCGCGACAAACGTGGCCGCCGCCAAGACCAGGGTGCCGGCCGCGGTGCCGGCGTCGGCCAGCGTCGCCCAAGCGGTCATGCGACGAGTATGGCCCGGCGAGGCGGCGAGCCTGCAGGCGATGCTGATGCTCGTCCGGTCTCACGTTCCGCGTCGTCGGCCCGTTTTCTTGATGGGCACTGCTGACCGCAGTCCCCGGCAACGGAAGGAAGGCACACAGTGGTGGTAGCAGCAGGCGGAACCCGGGCCAGCGCGCACGCGGTACTCGCCACCCGGCTGGGAAAGCTGACGGTCCTGCGGGCGGACGCGGCCCTGACCGGGTTGTACTTTCCGCGACACTGGCCGAGGCCCGACCGGTCAGCCTTCGGCCCGCGGGCCGATGCGGGATTCGCGGAGGTCGCTCGCCAGCTCGACGAATACCTTGACGGGACCCGGAGCGCGTTCGAGCTCCCGGTGAACGTCAAGGGCGCCGACTTCGACCAGCGAGTCTGGAAGCTCGTGGCCGAGGTGCCGTACGGGGGCACGACCACCTACGGCGACCTGGCCCGTGCCCTGGGCCCAGGGACCGACCCGCGTGACGTCGGTGCGGCCGTCGGCCGCAATCCGCTGTGCATCGTGATTCCCTGCCATCGGGTGATCGGCAGCTCTGGCAAGCTCACCGGTTACGCGGGCGGACTGGACCGCAAGCGCGCGCTGCTCGAGATCGAGCACGCGGCTGTCGTGCGGACCGAACGCTCACCCGCAGTGGGCCTCTGGTAGCCCGTCGCTACCCGGCCGAGGATCGCAGCCCAGGCGTGGCAGGCCCGGCGGCCAGCCACGCCTGGTAGCGGTCGGCGCAGCAGCTGCCGCACGGACGGTAGCCGGCGGCCATGGCGGTCACCTCGCTGGCGAAGAAGACGCGGTACTGGACGTATCCACCGCGGGCGATGGCGCGCAGAGCCGATGGGCAGTCGAGGCGGCCGTAGATCCGTGCGCCTCGGTGGCCGCCCCACTGCCCTTTCACGCCTGACCGATAGAGCCTGCCGTCGGCACCGAGAAGCGTGTACCTCATGCCGCATCGTGGAAAACGAGCCCGAGCGTGTGCCGCTGGCCCGACCGGATCACGGACACCCCATGCCGGACCGGCGCCGCTGACCAGCCTCGCGCCGAGCGGACGGGGCGGTCGCTGGTGGTGAACAGGTAGCCGCAGCAGTGCGGGACCAGGGTGGCGGTGCCGCGGGACTGAGCACGCGGCCGCTGTTCCATCAGCAGAAACTCACCGCCGGTGTGGTCAATGCCGGGTTCGCTCAGATTGATCACCACCTGAAGCGGGAACACGAGGTCCCCGTAGAGGTCACGGTGCAGCGCGTTCCAGTCGCCTGCGCCGTATCGCAGCAGGATCGCGGTGGACCTGCTCTGTCCGGCCTCATGGCACATCCGGAGCCATTCGTCGAGCGCGTCCGGCCACGGGACTGGGCGACCGAGCTTGCCCCACCAGTCCCGCGCGATCGGGAGCAGCCGCGGGTAGAGCGCCTGCTTGAGCCGCTCGACTGGCTGCGGATACGGGGTCTTGAAGTACCGGTACTCCCCCTCGCCGAAACGGTGCCGAGCCATGTTGATAGTGCTGCGGAAGTAACCAGCATCCACGTATAGCGCGCGGATCTGCTGAGCTTCGCTGGCGCTGAGCAACGGCGGCAGGAGAGCGCCGCCAACCGAGTTGACCTCAGCCGTGATGGCTTCCCAGTCCGCCGCGTCGACCCGGTGCTGCCACGGGTTCGCGCTCTCAGCGCCCAGCGCGATGGAGCTCATGCCGCTGCCTCCAAGCTGAGGAGCGCCCGCTTGGCACGAGGTCCGCCGACGTAGCCGCCAGGTGTCCCATCGGCGCGCAGCACCCGATGGCACGGCACGACGAGAGGGAGCGGGTTGGTGGCACAGGCACTGCCAACGGCCCGGACAGCCTTCGGGTTACCGACGAGCTCGGCGACCTGCCCATAGGTGCGCGTCTGCCCGTAGCCAATCGCTGGCAGGTGTTGCTGCACAAGCTGCCGGAACCCACGGGACAAGGACAGGTCAAGCGGGACATCGAAGACCTTGCGGCGCCTGCTGAAGTACTCGTCGAGCTCCCGCGCGGCGGCATCTAGTCGCCTCGGCGCCCGCAGAATGCGCGGGCTGAGCCGCTCCGACAAAGTCTCCAGGACGTGATCGTGGTCCTCGATCTCGTAGGCCACGCGCACCAGGCCCGTTGGCGTCGCCGCGAGCAAGAGCTCGCCCACTGGAGAGTCGATCGTGGTGTAGGCGACATCGAGCAGCCCTTCGCCTTCAGCGGCCAGCGCGAGCTCGCGCCTCAGCCTCGACAGCGTGTCAGGATCGGTGCGGAACGCGAGGTCGTCCAGCGGCATGTTCATGATGGCGCTCCTTCCGTGGTCGCGCGCGGGTAGTGCTTGCGCAGGTTCTTGATGCCGTCAGCAGCAGCCCTGCGCGCAGCGTCGACGGTGCCGCCGAGAATCTCGGCGATCTCCGCATAAGCCAGGCCGGCGACATAGTGATACGCGACCGCCTGGCGTTGCTTGTCCGGCAGCGACCCGACCGCCTGCCACAGGTCGACGTCCCCGCCCTCGGGCACGCCGAGCGCGGTGGGCGATTCGGGTACGTCACCGACGGGCGCGGGCTGCCGACTACGGGCCCGCAGCACGTCGATGGCCTTGCGATGGGCGATCGTGACGAGCCACGCCTCGGCATTGGCGTCATCGGGCAGGTCCGGGTAGGCACGCATCGCCGCGAGGAAAGTCTCCGACCACGCGTCCTCGGCATCGTGGACACCGAGAATCACCCGGCATACCCGTAGCACGGTTCCCCCGTGCTGCTCCACGATCCGCTCGAACGGCTGCTTCATCCCCATATTCACGCAGACGCTTCCGCCTCGCCTGGCACCCTGCCTCCGGATACTGCGTCCGGATACCGCCTCCGGTACTCCTTCGGCCGGAGGCACCTTCCCTCTTCACCAGGCAGACGCTCGGGACACGCCAAACGTGAGATGGAACTAGAGAAGATCAGCGATCAGGGCCGCTGCTCGCGCGGCGCCGTCGCTCGCAACGGGGAGATAGGTCACGTCCTGACCGATCTCGCTGGCTATCGCCGCGGCGATCTCGGCCGGACCCGATGTCTCGATGTCCATGCAGCGTCCGGCGCCGTAGCGCTCGAGTCGGTAGCGCACGTGGAAGTTCTGCTCGAAGTGGTGCCGGAGCGGGAAGTAGAGAAACGGCCGTCGGCTCGCGGTCAGCTCCATCGCCGTCGTCAGACCACCCTGGACGACCGCAAGATCACAAGCGGCGAGGTGACGATACAGCTCAGGGACGTACCGGCGGACCTCCAGCCCGGCTTCGGTTGGCAGGCTTTCCGGATCGATCCGCGGTCCGGTGACCACGATCATCCGAAGGTCAGGCACGAGGGCCTTGGCCTCGGGGAAGGCGGCGATCACTCGCCGGAGCAGGTGGCCCCCGACCCCCGAGCCGCCGACCGTCACGATGCAGACGCGCTCGCCGGCACGGTAGCCGAGGGCTTCGCGGTCCCCGAGCTGACCGGGATCGAAGCCAGTGACGTAACCGGCGAAGTCGTAGTGCTGCCGGGTCCAGTCGCGGATCGGCGGGAGCCCTGGGCCGAAGGCATCGGGGACGATGTCTTCGGGATCACCCACGAAGATGGCCCGGTCACGAACGCGCGGGAAACGGGCGATGTGCCCGATCATCTCGGCGTTGTAGTCGGCGGTAAGGAGCGCTTCTCGGTCGCCGCCGTCGGGCATCGGCAGCCAGCCGACAAAGTCCGTCAGCCAGGCGTACGCGGCGGACTTCAGCTCCGGGTTTTCGTGCAGGTAGTGATCGAGTTCCCACGCCTCGTCACCTATCCACAGGTCGTAGTCCTCAGCGTGCGCGACGTCGTGGAAGACCATGAAGTTGGAAACGAGGATCTCATCCATCCGCCGCAACGCCTGGAAGCAGTGCAGGTCGTGCTCTGCTGATTCGGACTCGATGTGCCCGGACTCGCTCGCCAGATGCGCGCTGGCCGGATGGATGCGCTCGCCGCGACGTTCAAGCACTCTCGTGACGGGGTGCTGGGCGAGCCAGTCGACTTCCAGGTCAGGATGAAGCTTGCGCAGCTCGTCGGCGATCGCCACGTCGCGCTGCGCATGGCCAAGGCCGATCGGTGAGCAGATGTAGAGGGCGCGCTTCGGGCGCGCCCTGCCTCGCGCCCAGCGCGTGCGCGTCCGCCGCGGCTGTGCGAAGTCCCGCAGCAGCAGGTTGACCTTGACCGGGTCCCGGACGTGCGGGCCATGGCCAGACCCTTCCAGCAGCACGAGTTCCCCGCCGGTCGCGTCGGCGAGTGCCATGCCCCGGCCGGGCCCGGTGATCGCGTCCGCGGTGCCCTGGATCACCAGCACCGGGCAGCGAACCCGAGCGCTCAGGTCGCGCGCGGCGGCCTCGTCCAGGCCAGCGCCGATCTTCGTCGCGATCAGGGTCTCGGCGGTGGTCTCAAGACCCCAGCCGATGCAGTCTTCGATCGGCTTGGTCGAGTGCGGCTCGGTGAACATCTGGGAAAAGAAGAACTCCAGGAAGCCGGGGTAGTCCCGCAGCCAGTAGCGGAGGTTGTCCTTCGCCCAGCCTTCTTCGGTGGGCAGCACCTCGTCCCACGGGTATCGCGTGCGGTCTTCCGGCGGTGACGCCAGCGGCACCGCCGGGCAGATAAAAACTGCGCCAGCGACGCGGGCCGGGTGCTCGGCCGCCAGGATGAGGCCACGCTGCGCGCCGACGGAGAGCGAGACGATCACAGCGCGGTCGGTCCCGGTGGCGTCCATCACCGCCAGGGCATCGGCGGCAAACTCGGCTTCCTCATATCCCGCGGTCGGCCGGTCAGACCGGCCGTTGCCACGGCCGTCGAACGTGACCACGCGGCACTGCCTGGCCAGGTACGGGATCTGCATCTTCCAGTGCCGTGAATGGATGATCGACCAGGTCGGCAGCAGCAGCACGACCGGCTCGCCAGAGCCGTACACCTCGTAGTACACGCGTACACCGTCACGCTGGATGTACCCGGTGCTATCGGGGTAGCGGGCCCTGGTTTGCTCGCGCTGGGCGGCCGGCGGGCCAGCCTGGCCCGCCGGCGCCGCAACGGGCCGCGCTGCTGTCGTCACGGGCGAGCCTCGAACACCGCGTTGAATGGCGTCTCCGCCACCCGGCGGAAGCGAGTAAAGCCGCCGGCGGTGACGACGTCGCGGATCCTCGCCTCGCCAGCCTGCGCGCCGAGCGCGAGCCCCACGTCCTGGGAGAGCGACGCCGGCGTGCAGAGCAGCGTGGAGAACGAGTAGAAGGCGCGGCCTACCGGGTTGAGGTTTTCCTCGATCCGGTCGCCAGCCTGCGGCTCGACGATCATCCAGCTACCGTCTGGCTTGAGCGTCCCGCGGACGTGGCGCGCTGCAGCGACAGGATCGCCCATATCGTGCAGGCAGTCGAACATGGTCACAAGATCGTAACCGCTGCCGCTATAGGCAGCTGCCGCCGAGGTTTCGAAGTGGGCCCGCGAGTTGACGCCCGCCTCCTGCGCGTGGCTGCGTGCTGTCTCGATGGATCCGCTGTGGTAATCCGAGCCGGTGAAGGTCGAGTTCGGGAACGCCTGCGCCATCAGGATCGTCGACGCGCCGTGGCCGCAGCCGACATCGGCTACCTGCGCTCCGCGCTCGAGCTTGGCCACGACTCCGTCCAGGGCGGGCAGCCACTCGGCGATCAGGTGCGCGTTATAGCCGGTCCGGAAGAAGCGCTCGCAGCCCTCGTGGACGTCGTGCACGTGCTCGTGCCAGCCGAAGCCGGCGCCGCTGCGGGCCGCGTCGACGATCTTGGGAGAGTCGAGCATTGAGCCGAGAGCTATCTGGAAGAAGCCCGGCAGGTAGGCAGGGCTGTCCTGATCGGTGAGCGCCACGGCCTGTTCTGGCGGCAGGGTGTAACGGCCACTATCCGGGTCATACCCGACATAGCTGCCCGCTGCCTGGGCGTTCAGCCACTCACGGACGTAGCGTTCCGCAGTTCCGGTGCGCTCGGCTAGTTCTGCGGGTGACAGCGGGCCGGCGCCGGCCAAGGCCCGGTAGAAACCGAGCCTGTCCCCCATCACGACGAGCGCCGTGTTCAGTGTGGCGCCCACCTCGTCAACGGCGCGGAACACGAACTGCATGAGCTTGTCGATGTCGACCTGACTGGGTTGCTCGGTGGTGGTCACGGTGTCCCTCCCTGGGCTGGGTTTTCGGCGAGCGTAGGTCGGCGGCTGGCGGGATCGCATCCGTGGGGACCCCTAGTCGAGAGCTCGCCCTTTCCAGGTGGCATCAGGTGCCTACAATCGCGCCATGGTGTGGTGCACCACGTGACGCGGGTCCTGGGCCTGGACATCGGCGCGAGCACGACCAGAGCGCGGCTGGTCGCCGACGGCGCGGTCGAGGCGGAGGCCAGGGCCGCGAGTGCCTCCATGACGGCCGCGGGGCCGGCCCGCGCCGCCGCCGCGCTGACGGACCTCCTCGGGCAGCTGCCCGAGCTGACTGGCAGCCTCGACGCTGTCTGCGCGGGCGCCGCGGGCGTCGTCACTGCGCCGCATACCCGCGAATTCCTGCGAGCTCGGCTGGAGCCGCTCACCATCTCCGGCCGTGTCGTCATCGTCGACGACGCCGCACTGGTGCTGCCAGCCGCCGGCCTTTCCGACGGCATCGCGCTGATCTGCGGGACGGGGTCGATGGCGGTGGGGTGCTGGCGGGGCAGGACCTCCCTGGCGGGCGGATGGGGGTACCTGCTGGGTGACGAGGGAAGCGGCTACTGGATCGTGCGATCCGCGATCCGCGAGCTGCTAGGCCGCGCTGGCAGCGACGTGCCGCCCGGCCCGCTCAGCGCGTGCCTGCTCGAGGCAGCCGGGGCTTGCGACCTGACCCAGCTGCGCAGTGCTTTCTATCGGCACCCGGAGCCTTGGCACTGGGCTAGGTACGCGCCAGCGGTACTGGACTGCGGTGACGCCGCGTCGGCACGCATCACCCGGCAGGCCGCGCAGGAGCTGGCCGGCCTGGTCGTGAACGTCGCGACGCGGCTTCGGGGCGCCGACGGCATTCCGGTAATCCTGGCCGGCGGCCTGATGGCGCATCAGCAGCTGCGGACCGCGACAGTCGCCGCCGTATCGGCCGCACTACCGGCCAGCACCGTCGAGGCCCTTGCCGACCCCCCCGTTGCGGGCGCTGTCCGGCTGGCGGCGGCGGCGGCCAGCGGTCCCGAGTAGCAGCCGGCTCGGGGTCCTAATCGGCGGTTGCCGCGATCGGCACCGCAACGACCGACCTTCGCTCTGGGTGCAGGCATGCGTGCTGCTGCTCGGTGTCGCCGCGCTTGGTCAGCGGCGGCACCGCTTCGCGGCAGTCGGCGACGGCAAACGGGCAGCGCGGCTCGAACAGGCACCCAAGGGACTGCACCCGCTCATCCAGCGGCCCGGTCGGCACCACCCGGTCCGGGCCAGGCTTCTCGATCCCGCGAAGCACCGGGATCGCCGACAGCAGACTCTGGGTATAGGGGTGCGCAGGCCGCTGGATGATCGTTTCCGTGCTGCCCTGCTCGATCACCATGCCCCGATAGATGACCGAGAGCTCGCCGCCCGCGCCGACGTACCTGGCGGTCGCGACGTCGTGGGTGATGTAGAGCACAGACACCCCGACCTGGTCGCGCAGGTCGCGCAGCAGCTGCAGGATGCCAAGCCGCAGCGACACATCGATCATGGACACGGCCTCGTCGGCGACGAGCACTTCCGGGTCAACAGTGAGCGCGCGGGCTATGACGACGCGCTGGCGCATGCCGCCAGACAGCATGTGTGGATACCGGGGCAGCACGTAGTCGGGGTCTAGCCCGACCATGTGCAGCAGCTCGGCGCTGCGGCGCTGCGCCCAGTCGCGGCCGGCGTCAAGCTGACGGGCCCGCAGCGCCAGCGGATCGGCGAGGATCTGGCCGACCGTCCGCGTCGGGTTCAGTGCGGAGTAGGGATCCTGATGGATCATCTGGACGCGCCGGAAGTAGGGCACGCGCGCTTTGGGCTTGAGCGCGCGCAGCGACTGCCCGTTCACGAGCACGTCGCCACCATCGAACCGCTCGAACCCGCACAAGATCCTGCCGAGCGTTGTCTTGCCGCAGCCGGACTCGCCGATCAGCGAGACAGCGCCACGGTCCGGGATGGTCAGGTCCACGCCGCGCAGCGCCTGCACGCTGCCCCGAGCCAGCACGCCGCCCCGCCCAGCGAAGGTTCTGGTGACAGCCCGCAGCTCGATCACGACGCCCTACCTTTCTGCCACGAAGCACGCGAATCGGTGGTCGCCGGTCACGGTGACAGGCGGCTCGGCCTGCTCGCAGCCCGGGGCGGCCAGCGGGCAGCGCGGGCGGAACACGCAGCCCTGGCGCGGTATTGAGGTCAGGTCAGGCGGCCGACCAGGCAGCGGCTGGGCCCGCTCGATGTCGCCGGTGATCCGCGGCATCGCGGTCAGCAGGCCGCGCGTGTAGGGGTGGCGCGGGCTAGCCAGCACCTGCGCGGTCGGGCCGTCCTCGACGATCCGGCCTGCGTACATCACGGCCATCCGGTCTGCGAGGTCGCCGATAACGCCGACGTCGTGCGAGATGACGAGTGTTGTCAGGCGCCGCGTGGCGTGCACCTTCCGGATGATGTCCAGCACCGATGCCTGCGTCAGCATGTCCAGCGCGGTTGTCGGCTCGTCGAGGATCACCACGTGCGCGTTCAGCAGCAGAGCGAAGGCTATCCCGACGCGCTGGCGCATCCCGCCGGACAGTTCGTGCTGGTAGGAGACGAGCACCCGGGCGGCGTCCATGCCCATGTCGTCGAGCAGGGTCCTGGCCTTGCTCAGCAGGGCGCGGAGGTCTGGCACGCGGTGCGACCGGCCGAGGTCCAGAAGCTGCTTGCCGATCGGTTTCAGCGGATTGAGCGAGTTCTGGGACGCCTGGAACACGTACCCGACCTCAGCTCCGCGCATCTTCCGCAGGTCCGCACCACGAAGCGCAAGCACGTCCCCCACTCCGTCGATGCTGACCGAGCCGCGGTCGACGCGGCCGGGATGCGGCACGGCGTTCAGCAGCGTCAGCGCCAGGGTGGACTTGCCGGAGCCGGACTCGCCGACGAGTCCGGTGATCTGGCTCCTGGCAAGGTCCAGTGACACGCCCGCGACTGCCGGCACTGGCCCGTCCGCTGTGGGGAATGAGACGGTCAGGTCGCGCACCCGCACCGCGGCGTCGTCAGCACCGGAAACTTCCCGGACTGGCCGGACCCTGGTGTCTGACCCCGCATCGGCGGCCGGGACCGACGCGGCAGCCGATCCGGGCCTGGACAAGCGCGCGATCCAGGTCACGAGATCCGCCTCAGCCGCGGGTTGAAGAACTCGTCGACGGCGTTGGCGAGCGTGACCAGTGAGATCGTGATGAGCAGGATGCAGATGAGCGGCGAGAGCAGATAGGCCAGGGCCCGCGTGCTGGTCACCGCGTTCGCATCGAAGATCGCGGTGTTGAGCATCACGCCCCAGTTACTCGAGCTGTAGGACACGGCTCCCAGGAAGAACAGCCCAACTTCGGTGTAGATGAACCCGGTGAGCGTCAGCATCAGGTTCATCCCGATGTACGGCGCGATGTTCGGCAGCAACTCGGTGCCGATGACTCGTCTGCCGGAGATGCCAAGACCGCGCGCGGCCTCGACGAAGGCGCGCTCACGCAGCGACAGCGTCTGTGCGCGCACCGCCCTCGCTATGCCGCCCCAGCCGAAGACGCCGAGCGCGATGCCCATCTCCCACAGCGCTCCGAACTGCCAGATCCTGGACACCACCAGCAGCAGGGGCAGGCCGGGGATCGCCAGCACGAAGTCGGTCACGCGCATGATCGCCCGGCCCGCCATCCGCGGGTAGTAGCCGGCCGCGAGACCGGCGGCGGTGCCGATCACGACCGTGATGGCCGCGGCGAGCGCTGCGGCCAGCAGCACATAACGCGCTCCGGTCACGATCAGCGCGAGATTGTCGGCGCCCTCGAAGTCCGTGCCGAGCGGGTGCGCGAGGCTCGGCGAGGCGTAGATGTTGTTCGGATTGATGGGCAGGTTCGCCGGATAGAGGTACGGCCCGACGATCGCCAGCAGCGTGAAGATGACGATGATCACGCAGGCAGCCACTCGACCTGGCGTGCTGACAAACAGCCGCCAGCGCCGCGCGGCGCGCTGCCGGGAGCGCCGCATCGCGCGCTGCAGCTGCTCAGGCGTGAGCGCTGCGGCGGTGTTGACGACCATCGGCTAGCTCCTGCGGATCCGGGGGTCGATGAGCGGATAGGTCAGATCCACAAGGGTGAGCGCGACGATGACGGCGGCGGTCACCAGCAGGAACGCGCCGTCCAGCACCGGGAAGTCTTTCGTGCCGATGCTGCTGATCATCAGCTGGCCGAGGCCCGGATAGTTGAACACGTCCTCGATGAAGACAGCGCCGCTGAACAGCAGGCCGAGCGCGATCGCCAGGATCGTGAACAGCGGCAGCATGGCGTTGCGCGCGATGTATCTGGCCACGGTCAGCGGCCGCAGCCCGCGCAGCTCGGCTGCGAGGATGAAGTCGTCGCCAAGGACCGACATGACGCTGGCCTTCGTGGTCAGCAACCAGGCTCCGAGCAGGGACAGCACGTAGGTCGCCACGGGCAGGACAGCGTGCGTGATGATCGAGCCGATGTATCCGGCATTAAAGCCCGGCGTCTCGAGGACACTGACGTTCCCGCCGTGCGGGAAGATCGCCCACACAGTGGTGAAGAGGTAGAAGAGGAAGATCGCGATCACGAACACCGGGATCGCGTTGACGAGCGCCCCGCCGAACGACAGCGTGTCCCCGATCACCGAGCTGCGCTTGAGCGCCGCCACCAGCCCCAGGCAGACGCCGAGCAGGAAACTGATCAGGATCCCCGACAGCGCGAGTATTAGCGTCCACGGGAGGGCCGCCGCCACGATGTGGGTGACCGGCGTGCCCTCCTGGGCAATGGACACGCCCAGGTCAAAGTGCATCAGCTGCCACATGTAGTGCCCGTACTGATCGAGCAGCGGCTGCTTGGGGAGGAAGCCGAACATGGCCGCGGTGGCGCGCTGCGCCTGCTGCGGCGTCATGCCGTGCAGGATGTCCTGCGCCTCCTGTGCCTGCGCCGGGTTTCCCGGTATCGCAACGATCAGGAAGAACGAGGCGGAGGCGACGACCCAGATCATGACTAGCCCGGTGACGAATTTCGCCAGGATCCAGCGGGTCAGGCGCACGCGTCACCTCCAGTCATGCGGTCCTCAGCGAGGGCAGTGGCGGGCAGGGCCGGATGGCCCTGCCCACCACTGCGCGCTCTAGCGCCAGGCGACTTACTTGGCCTTGACGTAGCCGTCTGCCATCCAGACGCCCGGGTCCTGACCGATGATCGCGTCGCTGGTCGGGAAGTCGGTGAATCGCTTGCTGTTGACGAACTGCAGGTCAACGTAGTCCCAGAGCTGGATGACCGGAACCTCATAGTTGACCGCCGCGATCACCTTAGCCGCGATCGCCCTCTGCTGAGCCAGGCCAGCCGCAGAGGCCAGGTTGAGCTGGCTGAGCTGGAAGGTCAGCTGGCCGGGGTTGATAGTCCCGACGTTCGGCACGGCAACGGTGTCCGGCGTGTTCAAGAAGTTGTCCGCCGTCGGGTTGCCGGCCGCATACCGCTTGGCCGTGGCGCCCGCCGGAACGTATCCGTCGTAGGTTCCGTAGATGCGCGCGAAGGTGGAGTAGGCCCCGGGACCGAGGGCGATCAGCCACCAGCCCACCGGGTACTTGTCAGTGAACAGGTTCGGCTGGTACTCGGTCCAGGACGGCCCGCCGGTGATCGTGGTCGGGATACCGAAGCTGGTCAGCTCCGACTTAATCACCGAGGACGCAGACAGCCAGTCGGCGAAGCCCTGCGGCACCGGCAGCGTGATCGTCCACGCGGTCCCGTTGGGCAGGTACCACTGGTTGCCTTTGAGTGTCAGCCCGGCGCTCTTGAGGAGCGACGTCGCCATCGCGGTGTTCGGCGAGTACGGGTTGAGCGCGGACTCCTGTGCCGGGGTGAGGTAGTCATCCAGGGCCCCAGACACGGCTCCAGTGATGGTCTTGGACGGCGAGCCACTGGTAGGCTCGCCCACCTTCTGCACCGCGACCCGGTTGATCACGTAGGCCAGGGCCTGCCGCACTTTGATGTTGTTGTACGGGGCGACGTTCTCGTCGAACGTCAGGCAGGCCGCCACCAGCGACGGCATCGACACCGGCTTGTTGCCTGCGGCGATGACCTGGTTGTAGACGTTGGTGGCCATGGCCGTGTACGGCGCGGCGTCCAGCGTGCCGGATTCCAGGTAGCTGTAGATCTGCTGCGCGGTGTTCTGGTGCTCCATGATCACCGTGCCGACGTGCAAGTTGCCGGCCGCGTAGAAGTCTGAGTTCTTGACCAGCAGCGCCTGGCTGTTGTTGAGGCGCTTGATGTAGAACGGGCCAGCCGAGATGTCGGTCTTCGGAGCGAAGGCGTCGATCGTCTTGGCCAGGTCAGTCAGCTTGGTGCTCGCCGCCGTAGCCGCCGAGCCCGTGCCCTCCGAGGCGCGGATCGTCGTCCAGATGTTCGCCGGGAGCAGCTTGCCGTACTCAAACGACGGCACGATCCACTGCGTGCCGGCCGCCGATCCTTCGCCGAGCACGGTCTCGAACAGGTTGTTGCTCGCGCCCGCCGCTTCGTTGAACTGGACCGTCGTGGAATTGATCGCCTTGACGCTGCCCAGGTTGTAGGTCTGTGCCGAGCCCTGGGCGAACCAGATGGCCGCCGAGTCAACGACGTCGGTCGCGGTCACTGGCTTGCCGTTCGACCACTTGGCGCCCGGCTGCAGATGCACCGTCAGTGAGTGGCCGCTAGTCGAGAGCGACCAGGACGATGCCAGGCCAGGGAGCTCCTGGTTCGGGTTGGCGGAGTTGCCGGCGTTCCACCCCAGCTGCATCGCGTCGAAGGTCGGGAACACATTGTTCGTCGCGTTGAACGGGTTCATGGGCGCGCCGGGCGTGATCACCGTCGTATAGCCGATGGTCGTGAACGTGGCGCCGCCGCTGCTGGATCCCGACGACGAGCATGCGGCGACGACAGTGACAGTCGTTGCTACCGCAAGCGGCAGCGTGATCAATCTCAGTCTTCGGATGTTCATGAGACACCTGCTCTGACAACGAGGGCTACGGCACAGGGCGGGCGGCGCACCTTGCCCGGTCCCTGAGGGCTTCCGCGCAGGCCGCCTAGTGGGCTGTGAACGTGAAAAAATATTACGGACGCACGTCATCTTTCGTCAATAGACAACATGTTGTACGTTATTAACACGTTAGCTAGACATCGGTCGCCGGCGCAGGGGCGCGGCGATCAGCCACTGGTCCGGTTAGCGCCGGGCCTGCACGGCCGCGTAGGTCCGCTCCAGCGCACGCATGGTCTGCTTGTAGTTGCGCTGAGCGACGGCGACGAACAGGCAGTCGACCACCGTGAGCGCGGCGATCCTGCTAGCCATGGCGCCAGAGCGGAACGTGGTCTCCCGCGCCGCGGTGGTGAGCACGTGGTCGGCCACCGCGGCGATAGGCGAGCCGGGAAAGTTCGTGATGGCCACGGTGACCGCGCGCTGCCGCTTAGCCTCGGCCAGGCTCGCAATCGTGTCCTCGGTGGTGCCGGTGTGCGAGATGCCGATGGCCACGTCCTGGGGGCCTAGCAACGCTGCCGAGGTCACCGCGCTGTGCGGGTCTGGCCACGCGTAGACCATGTGGCCGATCCTGTGCAGCTTCTGCTGCAGGTCCATGCCGACAAAGGCGCTCGCGCCGACGCCGTAGATATCGACCCGCCGGGCCTTGACGACGACGTCCACGACCGCGCTGAGGGGCTCGGGCTGCAACTGGGCCCCGGTCTCCTCGACCGCCTTGGCATCCGCATAGGTAATCTTCTTGATGATCTCGGTCAGCGAGTCGCGTGGTCCGATATCGCTGCCGACCTCGCCCTCCATCCGGGTGTTCGCTGCCTGCGCGGCGGCGGCCAGGGCCAGCCGTAGCTCGGGGTAGCCGTCGAACCCCATGGCCCGGCAGAACCGGATCACGGTGGCACCTGAGGTAAAGCACTGGGCGGCCAGCTCGGAGATGGTCTTGGCCGCCGTACTCGCGGGATCATTCACGACCGCGGCAGCGACGCGCCGCTCGGCCGGGGCGAGATTGGGCATCAGCGCGCGCACGTGCGCGAGCAACGTCTCTGGCGTGTGCGCCGATGCGTCGAGCGACGGCAGGCGCCGCGGCGGTTGCGGCATGGCGTCACTGTACGACGCTGGCGAGCAGCGTCGCGGCCACGAGGGCGTGAACACGCTTGCGGAGGCCGACCACCGAGTGCTCGCGACCGCGCCCGAAGTGGACGGCGTTCGTCAGCAGCACCACCCACATGCCGCTCTGCGGGTCTACCGACACGCTGGTGCCCGTGAACCCGGTGTGCCCCGCGCCGCTGTCGGGCCACCCGTCACCCATGTTGTCCCAGCGATCCCCGCGAAGGCCCCAGCCCAGGCCCCGGCGGCCTTGGGCGTTATCCGCGCCGGCCAGGCCCTCGGTCTGGCAGGTCAGCGCGTCCCCGCGCAACCAGCCCGGCAGCCGCATGGCGGTTGCCTGCTTGCTCCCCGCGCACGCCCACGCGGTCGCGTAGCACGCCAGATCGGCGGCAGTGCCGAACAGGCCGGCATGGCCTGCCACTCCGCCGAGCGCCTCGGCGTTCTCGTCGTGCACGACTCCCGTCTTCGCCGCATCCCGCACTCGCTCGGTCGACGCGATCCGGCCGGCCGCCGCCGGGGCGGGTTGATATCCGGTGTCCGCCATGCCGAGCGGGGTGCACACCAGCTCCCGGACAAGGTGCCCGAGTCCGCACCCGGCCACCGACGCGCACAGCTCGCCGAGCACGATGAAGCCCACGTCCGAGTAGCGCACCACGCTGCCTGGCGGGCTGACCAGCGGCTCGGACAGCGCGGCGGCGCGGATGCCCGCCGGGTCGTGCAGGAACTCGTAGTACCTCCGGCAATCAGGCAGGCCGGAGGTATGGGTCAGCAGGTGCCGGAGGGTTACCCGGTCCTTGCCCGTGCTGTCGTCGCCACTACGAGCGAAGGCGGGCAAGAACCGGCACGCTGGGTCGTCGAGACCCACCTCACCGTCGGCGACGAAGCGCAGCACGCACGGCAGCGTCGCGATCACCTTCGTCAGCGACGCGAGATCGAAGATGGTGCAGGCGGACATCGGCCGGCGAGCGTCTGCGTCGCGCTGCGCATCGCCCGCGACATGAAGCAGCACCGGCTGCGGACTGCCGATGCCCGCGGCGAGCACGGCGCCGGGAATCACGCCGCGCGCGACTGCATCGTCGATCACGTCAGCGGCCGAGACCATGTGTGCTCCGTTCCGGTGCCAGCTGGCCGGCCAGCAGGTCGGCTGCCGCCGTCAGGCTCGCCCTGCTCGCGCCGCGGGTACCAAGGTAGGCCCGGCCGGCGAGCGCCAGGTCGTGCACGGTGCCCGTGCCGACCACGAGCGCGTCGGGCCGCGCGGCCAGCGCCCTGCGCAGCAGGTCCCGCTGCCAGTCGTGCCAGTGCGCGTCGCGCACGACCACCACCAGCGGCCGTCCGACAGCGACGGCGAGCTGGGCGTCCAGCCAGGCGGATGCGGGCGGTTCGGTCAGTCGCACACCGAGGGTTCCTGGCAGCCGGTCGCGCAGCACGCCGAGCAGGCTGGCGGCTGAGTCGTCGAGCAGGACGCTCATCCGGCCGCCCGCGTCGAGGACGAACGGCGGTGCGGTCAACGGGGACACGCCGAGAGCGAGCAAGGCCCGTCGCGCAGCGCCCGCGCCGAGCTCCGGGTTCAGGGCGCCACCGGGAACCGGGCCGACCCACTTCGCCAGCGCCGCGACCCGGGCTGCAGCATCAGCCACCCGCTGCTGGCTCAGCTCGCCAGCGTCGAGGGCCGCCGTGAGCGCGTCGGCGGCCCGTCGCTGGGCCGCCGGTGCGGCCGGCAGCGTCAGCAGATCCGCACCCGCCGCGAGCGCAGCCACCGCTCCGGCCGCTCGATCCCGGCCATCACCGATCGCGGCCATGTCCAGCGCGTCGGTGATGATCACGCCATCGAAGCCAAGCTCGTCGCGCAGCACGCCGCGGAGGATCCGGCGCGACAGCGTGGCGGGCACGCTGTCGATCGCGGAGTACACGACGTGCGCCGTCATGACGGACCGGACGCCCGCGTCAATCGCCGCGCGGAAGGGCACCAGGTCGGTGGCGCGCAACTGCGGCAGCGTGGCAGGCACGGCGGGAAGTTCCTGATGCGAGTCAGCTGCGGACCGGCCATGGCCGGGGAAATGCTTGGCGCACGCGGCGACGGCGCTGTCCTGCACACCAGTCACGAAGGCCGCGGTATGCGCCGCTACTCGTTTTGGGTCAGCCCCGAACGACCGCACGCCGATGACCGGATTGGCCAGACTGGCGTCGAGGTCGGCGACTGGCGCCAGGTTCAGGTTCAGGCCACTGCTGGCGAGCATCGCGCCGATGCTCGTGGCTACCCGGCCGGTCAGCGTCACCTCATCGATGGCGCCGAGCGCGGCGTTGCCCGGATACGACGACCCGCTGGCCGCCTCGATCCGGGTGACGACGCCGCCCTCCTCGTCCACGGCGATGAGCACGTCCGGGTTGTGCTCTCGCAGCTGTGCCACGAGGGCAGGCAGCTGGCCGGCCCCGGCGATGTTGCCTGCGAAGAGCACGACCCCGGCCAGGCCAGCGTCGAGCCAGCGGCGCAGCCACGACGGTGGCATCGGCCCGTCAAACCGGGCGAGCAGGCAGCCGTCGATGCCGGGCGTGGTCGTCATCTCACCGCGCCCTGCGGTAGAGCCAGTAGATCCGCTCGATCCGAGCGCCGACGCTGCGGGCATAGAACTCGACGGGGCCAACCCAGCCGATCCTCGCTGTCGGCAGGCCTGCCGCTTTCATGTCGGACAGGCAGCATCGAAGCAGGGCCGACCCGATACCGTGCCCGCGTTCGTGCTCGAGCGTCCCCATGGGCCCGAACCAGCCGCGCCGGACACTTCCATGGCACGCGAACCCGACGTAGGTGTCGCCGCGGCACGCCACGTGGCAGCCTGCCGGCTGGCGCGCGAGCGTCGCCGCCACCTCGGCCGGCCAGCTCGACTGACCCCACGGACCGTCGCGAAGCCACGTCACGAGTCGCTCTGACTCCGTTCCCTCGGCGCGCCTGACCGTCACTCCGGCGTCCGCGAGTCGAGTCGTGTCCGGCCGGCAATCGAGGTCGGTGGCCCGCAATTCCACGGCCATGTCCACCGCCTCCGCGTAGCGCTCGTATCCTGCCCGAGCGGCGAGGCACGTCATCACCGTGTACCGGGCGTCGACTCCCGGCCACAGGTACACGGGCGGATTGCCGGCCAGGGCGACGCTGGCGGCGCCGCGGTCAGCCAGCAATTCTTCCATGTGGGTCAGCAGCATCAGGCCGGCGCCGTTGCCCGCCGCCCACCGGGCCACGGCAAGGAGATCGACGTGCCCAGTGAGCCCCTCGCGCGATGTGGATCTTAGGCTTCCGTAGCAACAGCCGATGATGTCACCGGCGGCCTCTGCGACCACTCCGAAACGCCCGTCCGAGCCCGCGAGGATCGCCGGAAGATCGCTGGGATCTGGCTCAAGATCGAGCACTTCCTCGCATATGTGCTGGATACGGGCCAGATCGGCGGCCGCGACTGACCGGATGATCACAGGCACGATTATGTCAGTTATTGACATTGAAACAAGTGAGCATGGATATTTACTACACAGCGTTGGAGACAGCTCCTATCCGCTGGCGGCCGGACACAGCAGGATCCGGGCGGCGCGCCACGGTCTCGGGCCTGCGGCCCGTGCTGCCAGCGCTGCGCATGGGCGGCGGAGGAGGGGGCTGGTGTCAGCAGAAACGCAGTCGGACGATCCCGACGTACTGAATGCGCCGCGGGCAGCCTCGCGCACCGAGCAGCGCAACCCCCGGACGGCGGATATCGACATCGTGTCGACTGAAGAGGTCCTGCGGCTGCTGAACGCCGAGGACGCGACGGTCGCCGGTGAGGTCGCCAGGGCGCTGCCCGTGCTTGCCCAGGTTGTCGACAAGGTCGTCGAGTGCGTGCGCGCAGGCGGCCAGGTGCACTACTTCGGGGCCGGCACGTCGGGCCGGATGGCCGTGCTGGACGCAGCCGAGGTGGTGCCGACGTTCGGACTGGATCATGGCGTCTTTATTGCCCACCACGCCGGCGGCGACCGCGCGCTCGGTACCGCCGTCGAGGATGCTGAGGACGACACGTCGCTCGGCGCGCGCGACGCGGCGTCGGTGTCGGCTGCCGACGTCGCGGTGGGGATCAGCGCGAGCGGGCGTACGCCTTATGTCGCGGGGGCACTCACCACGGCCCGGCTGGCCGGGGCCGTCACCGTGCTGGTGAGCAGCAATCCGACAGCACCACTGGCAGGCCTGGCGGATTACATGGTGATCGCGGACACCGGCCCGGAAGCGATCGCGGGATCTACCAGGCTCAAGGCCGCCACAGCGCAGAAGCTGCTGCTCAACGCCCTCTCGACGGCGGCGATGGTGCGACTGGGCCGGACGTTCTCCAACCTGATGGTCTCGTTGTCGGGCACGAACGCCAAGTTGCGCGAGCGCCAGCTGACGATCCTGATCGAGGCCACCGGCGCCGAGGAAGGCGTGTGCCGGGCTCAGCTGGCCCGCTGCGGCGGCGACTTGCGGCTGGCACTGTTGTGCCTGCTTTCCGGGCTCGAGCCGGAGGCGGCGGCGAAGGCGCTCGCTGATTCAGACGGCAGCATCCGCGCAGCGCTGGCCGACCACGGCGGGCCGGGACGCCCGTGATGGCGGCCGGCGCTCGCGTCGGCGGCGAAGATCGCGTGGCGCTCTTCCGGCTTGCGCAGCGAACGCGCGTCTACGTCGCGCCCGTGCGCCGCGTTCCCGCTCTATGGTGACTCACCTCTCCGAGTTTCTACAATCACTGATTGTGTAAACTCTGGGCCATGACCTACGTGATCGGGCAGCCCTGTGTGGATGTCCTTGACCGAGCCTGCGTCGACGAATGCCCCGGTGCGAGCCAGCTAGGCGCCGTGGGCGTGGACACCCCGCTGGTGGCCGGCTTGCCAGCGCAGGAACCCGCGCACCAGCCGTGACCGCCATGGCGAGGCGGGCGGCTCACGACTCCCACGCTGCCGCCATGCGACCTGGCCGTCAGCAGGAGGTACTGCGGATACTGCGGGCCGCCGCGGCGCCACTCAGCATCGCCGAGATCGCCAGCGCGCTCGGCGTGCACCCCAACACCGTCCGGTTTCACCTGGACACTCTGGTCAGCAGCGGCCGCGCTCAGCAGGTACCGCCCGAGCACAAGGGCCCTGGGCGCCCGCCGCTGCTGTATCAGGCGGTGCGGCGGATGGACCCGGCCGGCCGGCGAAGTTACGGGCTGTTGGCCGGGATCCTCGCTGACAGTTTCGCCCTGCTCCCGGACACCGCCGTGCGCGCCGTCGAGGCGGGCCGCGCCGCCGGGCGCCGGCTCGCGTTCGCCCGGGCCGAGGACGGCCCGAGTCGCGCGGCGGAAGCCGCACACGAGACCGAGCCGGTTGGCAGGCTCGTCGCGCTGCTGGACGAGCTGGGCTTCGCCCCCGAGACCCGGGCGGTCGCCGACCAGGTGCAGGTGGGCCTGCGGCATTGCCCCTTCCTGGAGCTGGCCGAAGTCAGCGCCCAGGTGGTATGCCCGATTCACCTTGGCCTGATGCAGGGTGCGATGGCCACCTGGGCGGCGCCGGTGAGCGTGGTCAGGCTGGACCCGTTCGCCGAGCCCGACCTGTGCGTCGCGCATATCGCCGCGGCCGGGGCCGCGTCATGATCGGACCAGCCCTGACCGGGCCGACGGCAGTCGCGGTGGCCGCTGTCTTCGTCTGGCTCGGGATGATCCTGGCCATCTCGTTCCTCGAGGCGCCCCTGAAGTTCCGCGCGCCGGACGTGACGCTGCGCATCGGACTCGGCATAGGCCGGCTCGTCTTTCGCGCCCTCAACATCGCCGAGGCGATCCTGGCCGTGGCCATCGTGGTCAGTGTCGCCGTGGACCCGCCGCGCGCCAGCGCGCTGGCGGTGCTCGCCGTGGCCATTGCCGTGCTGGCGGTCCAGCTGATCGTCGTCCGGCGGCCGCTGAACCGTCGGTCCGACGCAGTGCTGGCTGGACAAGACGCGCCTCGATCGCACGCGCACCACGCTTACATCGCCCTGGAGGCCGTCAAAGTCGTGTCGCTGCTTGCCGGAGGGATCCTCCTGCTCACCAGCTGAGACCGGTTTGGCTCGGCAGTTGCCGTGGTCATGGTTGTCAGGGCAGGCTAAGTGGGCCTGCACAGCAATCGACGCACCTGCCACCTCGAAGGGCCGCGCCCATGAAGCTGCCTCCCGTTGACTACGAGGCGCCTAGAACCGTTTCTCATGCCCTGGAACTGCTGGCTGAGCATGACGATGAGGCGAGTGTGCTCGCCGGTGGCCAGAGCCTGATTCCGCTGCTAGCGCTGCGGCTCGCGCGCCCTGCGGTGCTGATCGACATCAACGGCATCGATGAGCTGACCGGGGTGTCAGCGGCGAACGGCCAGGTGGCCATCGGCGCCACGACGCGGGAGTACATCGCGGAGCAGTCCGACACCATCGCCGACGCCGTGCCGTTGCTGGCCGCGGCGCTGCCGCTCATCGGGCACGAGGCGATCCGCAGCCGCGGCACCATCGGCGGCAGCCTGGCCCACGGCGATCCGGCGGCCGAGCTGCCGGCCGTCGCTCGGGCGCTCGATGCCGAGTTCGTGGTGCGCAGCCAGTCGGGCGAGCGGGTTATCCCGGCGGCGGAGTGGTTCGAGGGCTACCTCACGACATCACGCCGCAGCGACGAGCTACTCGTGGAAATCCGGTTCCCGGCCGCTGGCCGGGCCACGGGGACGAGCTTTCAGGAGGTCGCCCGGCGCCACGGTGACTTCGCCATTGTCGGCCTGGCGGCGTCGCTGACCCTGTCCGACGGCGCGATCAGCGACGCCCGGCTCGCCTTCGCCGGCGTTTCTGACGTGCCAGTCCGGGCCGCCGACGCGGAGCATCTCCTGGTGGGCGAGACCCCCTCGACCGAGCTGTTCGACGAGGCAGCCCGCCGGGCTACCGCGGATCTCCGGCCGCCAGCCGACCTGCACGGGTCGGCGGACTACCGAAAGAAGGTCGCGGCGACCCTGGTGCGCCGCGGCCTGCGAGCAGCCGCAGACAACGCCGACGAGAGGCAGTGACTCACGGTGGACATCACCCTCAGGATCAACGGCGCGATGTGCACGGGCTCCCCGGAAGCGCGCAAGACGCTAGCCGACTTCCTCCGGGATGACCTCGACCTGACCGGCACCCATGTCGGCTGCGAGCACGGGGTCTGCGGCGCGTGCACGGTCATCGTCGACGGCCGGCCAGTGCGCTCATGCCTGATGCTGGCGGTCCAGGCCGCCGGCAGTGAGGTGACCACGATCGAAGGGCTCGCGGCGGACGACGAACTCAGCCCGCTGCAGCAAGCATTGTGGGATTCCCACAGTTTCCAGTGCGGTTTCTGCACGCCCGGTTTCGTCATGCAGGCGGTCGCCCTTCTCGCCGAGCATCCGGATGCGGACGAGGCGCAGATCCGCGAGGCCCTGTCCGGCAATATCTGCCGGTGCACCGGCTACCAGAGCATCATCGACGGCGTCCTGCTGGCCGCCGAGCGAACCAGCGAGCGCTGAGCGAGGGAGGGACCGTGGCAGGAATCGTGGCTGAGCGCTACACCGGTGCCAGCATCAAGCGGTCAGAGGACCCGCGCATCCTTACCGGTGCGGGCCGTTACGTCGACGACATCAAGCTGCCGGGCATGCTGCACGCTGCGTTCGTTCGCTCGCCGCTCGCGCACGCGCGGGTGCTCTCGGTCGACGCCTCGGCTGCGCGGGAACTGCCGGGTGTCATCGCGGTGTACACGGGAGCGGAACTCGAGGAGATCACCGTCCCCGGACCGGATGTGCTCTCGGCTCTTATGGGCGGCGACGGGCCCACGCCGGAGTTCAGCTTGCTCGCGACGGACAAGGTCCGCTTCGTCGGCGATCCGGTGGCGATCGTCGTGGCGGAGAGCCGCTACCTCGCCGAGGACGGCTGCGATCTGGTGACCGTCGAGTACGACGACCTGCCGCCGGTCGCCAACGCGACGTTCGCGCTCGATCCGGCCAGCCCGCCGTTGTTCGCCAATCTCGGGGACAACATCGTCAGCCCGCACTCGCGCAAAGAGTTCGGTGACGTCTCCGCTGTCTTTGCTTCGGCGGATCATGTCTTCGACTTCCGCATCGACGTGCACCGCCACCAGAACGTCCCCATGGAGGGACGTGGCTGCGTCGCGAGCTACGACGCCGACACCGGTGTCATGACGATGTATGCGGCGACCCAGAGCGTGCACGTGAGCCGGATTGCCGTCGCGATGCGCCTCGGCATGGAGCATGACAAGGTGCGGGTCCTCGCTGGGGATATCGGCGGCTCGTTCGGCCTCAAGATCGGCGCATCGCGCGAAGAACTGGCGGCTGCCGCAGCCTCGCGCGCTCTCGTCCGCCCGGTCAAGTGGGTGGAGGACCGCGGCGAGAACCTCACCGCGTCGGGACAGGCGCGGGAGGAGAGCTTCGACGTCAGGGCGGCCGTCAGCAAGGACGGCGACCTGCTCGGGCTCGACGTGAACATGGTCATCGACACGGGCTCTTACCCGGGCATGGGCACCATGGTCGCGGGCATCATGGAGGCAATGCTGCCGGGTCCGTACAAACTGGCGGCCCTCGGTTTTGAGAACACCGCGGTCGCGACGAATAAGGCTTCGTACGTCGCCTATCGCGGGCCGTGGGCCTCCGAGACCTTCGTGCGGGAACGTGTTCTCAACCTCATCGCCACGGAGCTCGGCCTCGATCCGCTTGAGATCCGGCTCCGTAACGCCGCCCCGCGCACCGATCCGCCCGCGATGATGATCACCGGGCGCCCCCTGGTCGGCGTCACGACCACGGAGTCGCTGGAGCGGGTCGCGAAGCTCGTGGATGTTCCCACGTTCCGGCGCCGGCAAGCCGAGGCCCGAGCCGACGGCCGCTACCTCGGCATCGGCATGGCTACGTTCATCGAGGCCGCTCCCGGCCCGCGCGAGCCTGGCGGACCTAGCGGCCCGATGGGCCTGGAGTCGATGCGTCTTCGGCTGGACGAAGACGGCATCGTGGTGCTCTTCACCGGCCAGATGCCACACGGGCAGAGCCACCAGACCACCCTGGCTCAGATTGCCGCCGACGAGTTCGGCGTGCCGTTCGAGCAGGTCCGCGTCGTCGTCGGCGACACCGACGTGGTCCCGTTCGGGATGACCGGGGGCAGCAGGTCGGCCACCATGACCGGGGGCGTGGCGCTGCACGGAGCCCGGCAGCTCAAGGTGAAGGTGCTCGACTTCGCTTCGCACCTCATGGAAGCCAGCGCCGCCGACCTCCAGATCACCGACGGCAACGTCTGGGTGCGCGGCGACCCCGCTAGCGCGATCCCGGTTGCCGAGGTCGCGCGGCGTGCGGCCGCGGGCCAGTTCGGCGACGGTGTGGACGCCAATCTCGAGGTCGATGCCGCGTTCGACGGCGGTGCCGGCGGCTGGTCCGGCGGCACGCACTGCGCCATCGTCGAGGTCGACATCGAGACCGGCTTGGTCTCGGTCGAGCGATACGTCGTGGCTGAGGACTGCGGCGCGCTCATCAATCCCGCAATCGTCGAAGGCCAGATCCGGGGCGGCGTGGCCCAGGGCATCGGCGCCGTCCTGCTCGAACGATCGGCGTATGACGCGGACGGTAACTTCCAGTCGGCCACCTTCATGGACTACCTCATGCCGACGGCGACCGACATCCCCCGCATCGAGATCGAGCACCTGCAGACCGTCCCGCTGGACGCCGACGTCAACTTCCGCGGTGTAGGCGAGGCTGGCATGATCGTCGCGCCGCCCACGGTCGTGAACGCCATCGAGGACGCACTGGCGCCCTTCGGCGTCCGGATCTACGAGCAGCACCTGCCGCCGGCTCGCATCCTGGAACTCATCGCCGCCGCGGACTCGGGCGGATAATCCCCAGCTACCTGCCTCTCGCCGCTTCAGCCTTGATGCGTAGCCATGCTACTCTAAGTCAAATAGGTAGTGTTACTACATGTAGCAAGCCGAGGTGTGGCATGAACAGGCCGGCCATGCGGAAGTCGGGAGCGGCAGCGTCTAGCGTGGCGTGGTTCGTGGCAGTCGGCGGGACGTTCGGATGCCTGCTTCCTTACCTGTTTGGTTACTGGCAGTTTCACCAGCCGGTGCGCTACTGGGACATCGCGCGCGCAGTCGGTGCGCTGCTGATCTGTGCTGGCCTGGTGCCTGTCGTGGATTCGTTCGTCGAGTTCTTCCGGGCCGGCGGAACACCCGTCCCGGTGGCGTCGCCGCCGGGCCTGGTGGTGACGGGCTTCTACCGTTACGTTCGCAATCCGATCTACGTAGGCTTCCTGGCCATTCTGGTCGGGCAGACACTGCTGTTCGGCGCGCTCGGCCTCGTCGAGTACACCCTCATTGCCTGGTGCATCGGGGCGGCGGGCGTTCGCTTCTACGAGCAGCCCGTCCTGGACAGGAAATTCGGCGCGGAGTATCAGGAGTACCGGCGCGCCGTGCCCGCCTGGATACCACGCCTGCATCCCTGGACGCCGGTCGAGCACGCCGGCCTGCCGGGTGGTGGCTGACAACCCCGCTGCGCGGCCAGCGCGTCAGAGCGCTACGGGTTCCCAGGCGAACCCGTCCGGGGCGGTGAAGGGCCCGGCATCACTGCCGATGGTGAGCCGGTGCGATCCCGTACCGTCGGGCGGAACTCCCGCGTCCTTCGCGAGCGCGCCACGGCCGTACAGCCCTAGCCTGACCGGACTAGAGCCAGTGGCGAACTCCACGTACTTGCGGCCAAAGCTCTTCGCCACCGGGAAGCCGTGGTCACCGTAGAACCGCTTGCTGGCGGCCACGTCATCGACACCCAGGAGCAGGACGACCTGATCGATCTCCCTGCTATCCGGGCCCGTGTCCTTCTTCGCTGAGGTCGCGACTTTCCAGATCGTCCCGTCCGGGGCCTGCACGACCCCGCCGTGGCCCCAGAACGACTTCGCGGTAGGTTTCAGTGCCGCAGCGCCCGCCGCGATGGCGGCGTCGATGAAGCCGCTGACGGTAGCCGGCTGGGACACGACCAGGGACATCGTGAACCCGCGGAAGCCAGTCGACGGTTCCTCCGACGCGCGCACGCGTACCTGATTGCCCAACCCGAAGGCCTCGGCGTAGAAGCTGGCGGCGGCCGCTGGGTCGGCCGTTTCGATGATGACCGATGAGATGGTAGCCATGTGCGCCACGCTAGCTGCGGCTCGGAAACCGACGCTTCTCGAGTCCTGATCAGTCTGGTGGCTAGCGCGGCCGTGCTGCGATCGCGATCAAGTCCGGGGTGAGCTCGCCGAGGGTGCGCGCGCCGGCCAGCTTCATGGCGTGCACGAGCTCGTCGGTCAGCGTGGTGAGCAGGTGCGCCACGCCGTCCGCCCCGCCCGCACCGGACTCTCCGCCCGCGGTCAGCGCCCACAACACGGGGCGGCCGAGGAACACGGCCTTGGCGCCGAGCGCGAGCGCAGCCAGCACGTGCTCGCCGCGCCTGATGCCGCCATCCACGTACACCTCAGCGGCGGTACCTGCCAGGGCGTCCACAACCTCGGGAAGCGCGTCGGCGGCGGCCACCGAGAGGTCGAGCTGACGCCCGCCATGATTGGACACCTGCACCGCCGCGGCGCCAGCCTCGACGACGATGCGGGCGTCGTCCGCTCGCAGCACACCCTTGACCACCACCGGCAGCCCGGCGATCCCGCGCACCCAGCCAATGTCGTCCGGGGTGAGATCGTCGGCCTGTTCGAGCGCATGGTCCGGCAGGTCGCCCTGATCGATGTTGATCAGGTGGAAGTCACCGGGAGAGATCTCGTGAATGGTCTTGTCCGCGCTGTACTTGCTGCCCACGACGGGGGTGTCGGCGGTGAGGACGATCGCGGTGGCGCCCGCCTCGGCTGCTCGCTGGACGAACGCGGCGGTCACGCCCCGGTCCCGGCGCACATACAGCTGCAGCCACCAGGGTGTGCCGGTCCCGGCGACGTCCTTGAACATCGATCCCGAGTTACTCGACAGCTCAAGGAGCGCGCCGCACGAGGCAGTGGCCCGCGCGGTCGCGACCTCACCGTCCGGGTGCGCCGCGCGCTGCATCGCGGTCGGAGCCACCAGGACCGGCGTCGCGAGCTCGTGGCCGAGCACGGTCACCCACGTCGAGACACTGGCGACGTTGCGCAGCACCCGCGGCCGGAGCCGGAGCCGCTCCCAGGCCTCGGCGGCCTCACCCGAGCTCACGCCTGGGCCAGCGCCCTGGTTGAAATACTCAGTCACGGGGCCGGGCAGGCGCGCTGCGGCGCGATCGCGTATAGGGTCAAGGCGCACGTTTCAGGATATTCGCTTGCGTCTGCCGTGCGGCAAGCGCATCCGGGCTGAGACTTCAGGAGGTCGTCGACTCGGTGCCACTCAGCCGCGAATGGCAGCCGATCCTGCACGAAAACGCCGCGGCGTACGCGCAGGTCGCGGCCGACAACATCCGCCGGGAGTTTCCCGCGCACATGTCGCACCTGATGAGCGAGCCAGGTGACAGTCCGTACCGGCCCGCCGACCGGAATCCGGTGTTCTTCGGCAGCCTGGACTGGCACTCCTGCGTCGAGATGCACTGGGTGCTGGTTCGGCTGCTTCGGATCGCGCCGGATATTGTCCCGGCAGCTGAGATCAGGGCCCTGCTGGACGCACAGTTCGATCCTGGAAAGCTGCTGGCCGAGGCCGAGTTCATCACCGGCTCTGGTGGGCGCAGCGAGCGGCCGTACGGCTGGGCGTGGGCGCTGGCGCTCATTCACGAGATCGCAGACCTCGGCGACGCCGACGCCATCCGGTGGCTGACGGCGATCGCGCCCCTAGAAGCTGCGATCACCACAGGGTTCTTGGCGTGGCTGCTCAAGGCGACGTATCCGATCCGCTACGGCGTCCACCCCAACACCGCGTTCGCGTTCTCCACCCTGCTGCCGTACGCTCGCCGCCGATCGGCCTCACTCGCCGACGGCGTGACGGCCAAGGCGCTGGGCTGGTTCCGGCACGACGCCGGCTGGCCCGCGCGCTTCGAGCCATCCGGGCACGACTTCCTGTCCCCCGGGCTGGCCGAAGCGGAACTGATGGCGCGGCTGCTGCCGGCGGACGCGTTCGCCGGATGGCTGACCGACTTCCTACCGGGCATTGAACACCGCGAACCGGCGTCGCTCTTCACCCCGGCGGTGGTCTCCGACGCGAGTGAGGGTCAGATCGCGCACTTGCACGGGCTCAATGCCAGCCGGGCCTGGTGCTGGCGGCGGCTCGCCGAGAGCCTGCCGGCGGATGACGCCAGGATCGGCCCGGCGGCGGAGGCAGCCAGCACCCACCTTGCCGCCGCGCTGCCGCACGTGGCCGGCAGCGACTACATGGTCGAGCACTGGCTCGTCGCCTACGCCGTCCTCGCCATGAGCTGACCAGCCCCGCGACCGGTCGCGCCGATATCGAGTTGGCGCGCCCGCGAGCGCTCGATAGCGTCGGCACGGTGATGGCGGTGGCAGCCTTACGGCTCGCGGCGGCCGCGCTCCGGCGCTCCGCGGTGGCGTGATGGTGCCCGCGGCGGCGCTGGCCGCCTTCGGGGTCTCCGCCGCTCAGCCGGTTCCGCTGCTAGGCGGCGCGGGTGGCGCCTGGCGCGCCGGAGACGTCGTGCTCAAGCCGGCCGACTCTGCGCCGTCGGCACGCTGGATGGCCGACCTCTTCAACACCCTCGACGGTCCGGGCTTCCGCGTTCCGCGGCCAGTGTCGTCGACGGGGGGCGATTGGGTAGCCGAGGGATGGGTGGCCTGGCGGTGGCTCGAAGGCGCCCCCGCCGACTGGTCCGGGATCTCGCCGCACTGGCGGCAGCTGGCCACGGCGAGCCGCGACTTCCACGCCGCGCTCGCGGGCGTGCCCCCGCCCCCGTTTCTTGGCCAGGACGGCAGCCCGTGGACCGTTGCTGACCAGGTCGCGTGGGGCGAGCGGGACGCCGCCGACCTGCTCAGGCACGCGGGCCGGTCGCTCCGCCAGCAGCTGCGCAGCCTGCTCGGCACGCTGCGGCCGATCAGTCAGCCTGCTCAGCTCGTGCACGGCGACCTCGGCGGCAACGTGCTCTTCGCCCACAGCCAGCCACCCGCCGTCATCGACTTCGCGCCGTACTGGCGGCCACCGGGACTGGCGATCGCCGTCGCGGCCGTGGACGCGCTGCTATGGTCCAACGCGGATCCGGCCGTTCTCGGCGAGCTCGCCGATGTGGCAGAACTGGATCAGCTGCTCGCCCGCGCGCTGGTGTACCGGCTTGTTACCGAGGTCATCATCCGCACCGACGAGCGCGACTCGGCCAGTGGCGCCTTGGACGGCGTTGGCCAGAAGGGTCAACCGGTCACGGATCTGGTGCTCGCGCGGCTGGCCGGGCGGCCGCGCCCGGCCGCATACCTCAGCGATCGTCGCCTCGCTGAGCTGGCCGGCCGTGCGATTGGCGGCACAGTGGTCGAGTTGCGCGTGGTGGGAACGGCTGCCAGGTCCGACGGTCGGGCAGCCGCCGTGGCCGGCACCGCCGTGGCCGGCACCGCCGTCGGCCACACCCGCGCGGTGCGCCGGCTGGCCCGGCTGGCTGACGGTCGCGCCGTGTTTGTCAAGGCGGCCGGACCCGGCGAAGACCTGACCGCCGAACTCGCGGCGTACGAGTCGATCGGCCCCGCCCCGTTCATGCCTCGCGTGGTTGCGCTGAGCCGTGATCCGCTACCGCTCATTATCCTCGAGCCGCTTCCGGCCGACGGCTGGGTGACGCGATGGACGGCCAATGCGGTCGCTGATACTGCCGAATTGCTCGCGCTCGTGCATGCCACCAAGGCGCCCGCCGGGCTACCGCGCTGGGCAGACCCCGGCGCTGGCGGCAACCGAGCGTGGCAGCTCATTGCCCGGCAGCCCGCCCGTCTGCTCCGGATGCACGTCTGTACCGCGCCGTGGCTGGCACAGAACCTCGCTGCCCTCGCCGACGCCGCGAGCCGAGCTCGGATGGCGGGCGACGGGCTCGTCCACGGCAACGTGCACGGACCGAACCTGTGCTACCGCCCCGACGGGCTTGTGCTGGCGGACTGGGCGACGGCCGCCGCCGGAAACCCGTGGTTCGACATTCACGACTGGCTGGTCGCGATGGCCGCTGAGGGCGGTCCGCCACCAGAGGAGCGCGAAGGGCCCGGCGCGCCCGGCCATGCCGCGCTGATCGCCGGCAGCCACGTGATGCTCGCGCCCGCTAGAGACAGCAACCCGGCCCTCTTCGACCTCAGACGGCAGCGGCTCGCGGTCGCCCTAGCCTGGGCGGCGCGGCTGCTCGGGCTGAGCCCGCCCGAGCTTGCCTAACCGCGCGCTGAACGACCCGAAGCCCCGCGGCGGCCTCGCCGTCCTGCTTATGGTGGGCATGTCTCCGGGTCGCCAGGGAGTCCGCTTCGATGACGCAGGTTCAGACCGTGCTCGGCCCGGTGGAGGTGTCCGCGCTCGGGCCAACCCTCATGCACGAGCACATCTTTATCCTCACCGCGGACGTGCAGCAGAACTATCCCGAGGAGTGGGGCGACGAGGACCAGCGGATCGCCGACGCCGTAAGCCAGCTTCGCGCGCTGGCCGCGGCCGGGATCAAGACGATCGTGGACGTCACTGTGATCGGGCAGGGTCGCTACGTCCCGCGCATCCAGCGGGTCGCCGAACAGGTTCCCGAGCTGAACATCGTGGTCGCGACCGGCTGCTACACCTTCGACGAGGTGCCGCTGTTCTTCTCCCGGCGCACCCCGCAGGTCGAGGCCTCGCTTGGCCGCGCCGAGCGCGACATCATGGCGGACTTCTTCGTCCGGGACATCGAGGAGGGCATCGGCCGAACCGGGGTGCAGGCGGGGATGCTCAAGTGCGCCGTGGACGAGAAGGGGCTGACCGGCGGCGTGGATCGGGTGCTCCGCGCGGTGGCTCAGGCGCATACAAGAACCGGCGCGCCGATCACGATCCACACCCACGCGGCCAGTCAGCACGGCCCCGCGATCCTCGACGTGCTCGCCCAGGAGGGTGCCGATCTGTCCCGGGTGGTGCTAGGCCACAGTGGCGACGTCACCCAGCCCGATTACCTGCAGTCCATGGCCGACGCCGGCCTGACGCTCGGCATGGACCGGTTCGGCATCGACCACTTCGCCAGCTTCACCGAGCGGGCCGACCTCGTGATCAAGTTGTGCCAGCGCGGACTGGCCGACCACCTGGTGCTGTCCCACGACTACTCGTGCTACCTCGACTGGTTCCCACCGGGTTCCCTCGATGACCTGCACGACTGGCACTACCTGCACGTCAGTCACGATGTGATTCCGTATCTGCGGGCGCACGGCGTGACCCCCGACCAGATCGACGCCATGCTCGTGCGCACCCCGGCGCGGATTCTCGGCGGCTAGCGTGGCCACGTCCAGGTGCACCAGAATCAGCGTGTAGCGCCCGGATGATCACCGCCAGGCACAGGAGGTGGCGTTGACGACTGACGCTCCGGTGAAGGAGCACCTCGAGCTCGCTGGCGGCCGTGTCCACCTGCTTCGCGGCGGCGCAGGCGAGCCGCTGTTGTTCCTGCACGCCGCAGCCGGCGCCGGCGCGTGGCTCGACTTCCACCGACTGCTGGCGGGGAGCTTCGATGTCATCGCTCCCGCCCACCCGGGCTTCGGCGGGTCGGACGACTTCCTCGACCTGACCGCGGTGGATGACCTGGTCTTCCACTATCTGGACGTGATGGACGCGCTCGGCCTGCAGCGCCCGCACGTCGTGGGTGCGTCATTCGGCGGCTGGATCGCGGCCGAGCTGGCCGTGACCGCCCCGCACCGCATCGCTTCGCTGGTTCTGCTGAGTCCGGCCGGGCTCCGCGTGCCGGAGTACCCCGTTCCTGACATTTTCTTGATGTCTGTCGATCAGCTGACCGCGACGCTCTTCCAGAACCCGCCGGCGCCGCCTGAACCGGCTCGCCTCGCGGCGGAAGCGCCGCGGCCACCGGATATCGACGCGATCCTGGCGGCCTACCGCGACCAGACAGCGCTGGCACGGTTCTGCTGGTCGCCGTACCTGTGCAACCCCAAGCTAGAGCGCCGGCTCCATCGGATCACGGTGCCGACGCTCGTCGTCTCGCCTGCGCAGGATCGGCTCATCCCCGTCGCCCACGGCAGGCGGTACGCCGAGCGCATCCCCGGCGCGCGGTTCGCGGAGATCCGGAATTGCGGGCACGCGATGTACCTCGAGCGGCCCGCGGACTTCGCGGACGTCACGATCGACTTCCTCACCACGAGCGCGCCGGGGAACGGAGTGAGCCGGTGAAGTTCAGCTTCTTCCACCTGATGCCGTACCCGTACCTGCCCGACGACTTCGACAGCCACCCGTCGTCGTCACTGACGTTCCCCAACAAGCACTTCGACCCGAAGCTCGGCACTCAGCTCTATCACCGGTATCTGGACGAGCTTGAGTACGCGGAGCAGGTCGGATTCGACGGGCTGGCCGTGAACGAGCACCATCAGAGCGCCTACGGCCTCATGCCGTCGCCGAACATCATGGCTGCGGCGCTCGCCCGGCGGACCGACCGGGCACGAATCATGGTCCTCGGCAACGCCATCGGCATCCGCGGCAACCCGCTGCGCGTCGCCGAGGAGATCGCGATGCTCGATCACCTCACCAACGGCCGGGTCGACTCCGGCTTTGTCCGCGGCATCGGCTGGGAGTACTTCGCGCACAGCATCAGCCCCGCCCTGTCCAGGGCCAGGTTCAACGAGGCTCACGACCTCATCATCAAGGCGTGGACGTCCGACGAGCTGTTCCAGTGGATCAGCCCCAACTACGAGTACCGGTACGTCAACCTGTGGCCGCGGCCGCTGCAGCAACCCCACCCGCCTGTGTACATCCCCGGCGCGGGCAGCACCGAGACGATGAAGTTCTGCGCCGAGCACCGCTACACCTACATGTCGGTGTACGCGCCGACACGCATCGTCCGGCGCTGGTTCGACGGATACCGGCAGGCTGCGGCGGACCTCGGCTACGTTCCCGACCAGGAGAAGATCGCGCTGTCGATTCCTCTCTACGTCGCCGACAGTGACGAGCAGGCACACCGGGAGGCGCGGCCGTGTGTCGAGTGGCTCTTCTATAAGGGGCTCAAGCAACCGATGGAGCTGGTGAATCCGCCTGGCTACACGTCCCAGTCCTCGCTACGCGGCCTGCTGATGACCGATCGGAAGCCGTTTTCCCAGCTGAGCTACGACGAGCTGCTGGCCGACGGGTACGCGATCGTCGGCTCCCCGGCCACGGTAGAACGCCGGCTGCGGGAGATGCACGCCGAGCTCGGCGGGTACGGGCAGCTCATCGGCTTGTTCGCGATCGGACCGAGCACGCACGAGCAAACCACGCGGAGCACCGAGCTGTTTGCGTCCGAGGTGATGCCCGCACTGCGCCAGCTGGGCGCCGACACCGACGCGGCGGCCGAGCCAGCCGCACCCAGGCCGGCATGACGACCGCCGACACCTCGCTGCCGAGCGAGGCTCCGCGGCCGGCCGCGGACACGCGGCGCGACGGACTGCTCGCCGGCATCCGCGCGCACCGCGGGGAGTTCGAGGCCGCTGGCGAACGCGCCGAACAGCTGCGCACGCTGCCACCAGACACTGTCGAGACGCTGCGCGCCATGGGCGTGTTCTGGTTCAAGACGCCGGCTGAGTTCGGCGGGACCCCGCTGAACCCGATCGACTTCTGCGACGTGATCGAGGAGCTCGCGTACGCTGACTCGTCCACCGCGTGGACGGCGATGATCGGCGCAGGCTGCGCAGGGCTGGCGAGTGGCTGGCTCCCGGAGGCGGGCGTACGGCGGATGTTCGCGCCCGATCGTCCGCTGCCGATCGTCGCTGGCCAGCTGCAGCCGCGGGGCACCGGGCGGCCGGTCGAGAACGGCTTCGTGGTGACGGGGCGATGGAGCTTTGCTAGCGGCATCATGCACGCGGCATGGCTGATCGGCGCCTTCCGGGCTCCTGCGCTTCCGTCGGCCGCGACCACACCGCAGAGCGAGCAGATCGTGATCTTCGTGCTGCCCGCCGACCAGGCCGAGGTGATCGACAACTGGCACGTGGCGGGCCTGCAGGGCACCGGTAGCATGGACTTCCGGGTGGACGAGCAGTTCGTCCCGCTTGACATGACCTATGAGCTCGGTGCCGCGGCCGTGCGCGGCGGCGACCTGTTCCGCCTGGGCATGCCGGCCTTCGTTTCCAATGAGGTCCCCCCGTTCTGCGTCGGCATGGCCAGGCGCGCGCTCGACGACACGACCGCGCTCGCCGCTCACACCACGCGCTGGGCGGGCGGCGTGAAACTCAGCGAGCGCGACGTCTTCCTCAAGGAACTGGGCCGGGCGGAGGTGAAGATCAAGGCGGCCAGGCTGGCACACCGCGAGGCGGTCCTGACGGCCTGGACCACCGCTCAGGAGGGAACGAGGCCGCCTGAGTCTCAGCAGCTCGCCCTGACGACGGCGTCCGTGTTCGCGGTGGAGACCTGCGCCGAGGTCGTCTCCGACTTGTTCAGGTACGGGGGCGGCCGGGTGCTGTCGCTGTCGAACTCGATGCAGCGGCACCTGCGCAACGCGCTCGCCGCCCGCCAGCACATCGCGGTCTCAGAGGAGTTCTACGAGGCCGCCGGGCGGGAGCGGATCAAGGCCGCGGAGCAAGCCGCACAGTGACTCCGTCCTGCGGACCCGGCTCAGGGTCCGCAGGATATCGACCGCCCGCGCGATGACGAGCGCGCCGACGGCGAGCGAGACCGCCGACTGCACGGCCATCGTCAGCTTCGCCCCATCGGGCGAGTGGCATCACATCGGTCGGGCTGACCGCCGTGGCATTCGTGAACGCCAGGTGCAGGTAGTCGATGAACTGTGGCTCCCAGTCGGCTGTTAGCGGGTCGTGCGAGCTCTGGTTCGCCTCAGCGCCGCGACACCCGGAATCCGATCCCGACGATGCACAGGCCGCAGAGCGCGATGAGCAGGCCGAGGACTGACCACAGCGTGGTGCCGGTCATCGTGCTGCCCGCGATGTAGCCGAGTCCCTGCAGCGCAAAGACCACCCCGGCGATGGTGACCAGCACGCCGAACCCGACGATCAGAGCTTTCCGCATGGGTGCCCTCGCTCCCTTGGCCACGCTGTGGGACATTCCTTCACCGGCGGCGGCACCCGATGGTGCAACGCTAGCGCAGTGACACCGCACGAACCGAGCGCCCCGTACCAGGACGCGATCAGGCGCGCTTTCGACTTCGCCCGGCAGACGGGCACCGGCTGCCGCCCGGTGCATTTCCTGGTCGGCATCGCCGAGGGCAACGGCCCAGCGTCGGCGGCGTTGCGACCAGCGGATGGCGGGTCGCTGCGCGCGGTCGTCGAGGGAATGAGTGACTGGCCCGGCGGCGCGCCGGCCGCTTATCTGAACCTGCAGGCGCAGCAGGGCGCGCAGTCGCTCGCGAGCGCGCGCAGCGAGCCAGCGGGCGTTGAGCATCTGCTCGTGGCCCTCCTCGACCAGGGCACGCCAGAGGTACTCGACGCGCTCAGCCAAGCGCGGCTTGACCCGGCAGCGATCCGTCGAGCGGCCCTGGCCGCGCTCGGGGCGCCAGACGATCTCCCCCGTATCGCGTTCGAACCGGTCACGCCCGCGGGCACGCTCGACCGCCCGGCCCTGCCGGTGCCCGATCTGAGCCAGCGCGCCTGGGCGCTGCTGTGCTGGCGGCAAGACCACCTGCCGCTGCGCATGCTGCACCGGAGATCCGACACCGACGCGCTGATTCACCTCGAGCGTCGCGCGGTTGGGCGGCTCGCCGACCGGCTCGCGCTCGACGACGACCAGCGCTTCTCGCTTCTGCAGCACCACGAGCAGGCGGTGGACGAGCGAGTAGCGCGGGCCCGGTCGGACGTGGCTAGGCTGCGCGGGCGCCCCGCGGGCCGCCCGCGACCTCCGCTCGCGCTGCGGCCGCCCTGGCGCCGCTTTCGCTGGCTCGGCGTCACGGTGGGCTGGCGCGTGTGGGTCAGCAACCGCCGGGTCGCCGCACGGGACCGCTGGTTCCGGCTCCGCGCGGCCCGCGCCTACCGCGGCGCTCCGCTGCCGTAATCGCGGCGATCCGCTGCCGTAATCGCGGTCCGCCTCGTCAGTGCCTTAAACCCGCCAGTGGTAGCCGATGGCGAAGTCAACTGCGACCGCGTAGGCCACGGCCCGACGGGCCAGTCTCCGATTTTGAAGAACACGGTGGCGCCCATAGCTGAGATCACCATGAACGCGATGCACATGCCGGCGTTCATCCGCGGGTCGTTGCAGAGGTACCGGTTCCAGCCGATCGCGAGCCAGTGGATGCCGTATGCGGAGAAGGTGAGTATCGCAGCACGATACTTCCGCGCGCCAGCCGGCCGCGAGGAGCTGCCGACGGTGTAGCGGCCCGGCTACCTCGCGCGCCGTGCAAGCGCTCGAAGCCGGTTAGGGCCGGCGACCGCGCCGCGGTGGCGCTTCCGGAACGGTCTTTCCGGCCAGCGCGCGCTCGACCGGAATCACGATTGACTCGCCCGCGGCGGTGCGGACCATAAACGCGGCGTCATCGGCTGCCTGCAAGACGCCGAGAACGTCGACGACCTCATCACCAGCCGCTGCCGGGCGCCGCCAGCGGATCACCACTCGCCGTCCCACGTCGGCCGGGCTGAGTCGCACTTCAAGTCGGTACTGCACGCCCTCCCCCAGTCCACCAGCGGTGAGCCTACGCCGACCGATCCGCCGCGCGGGGTCGGCGGGCTCGCGGCGGCCCTGTAGCCGGTTCCCCAGGGCCCTTGCGGCCGACTCGCCGCGGCCCTTGCGGCCGACTCGCTGCGGCCCGTTGCAGCCGGTCCCTCCGGCCGGTTGCGGCGGGCTCGCCGCGGCCCGCGTGAGACGCTGTCGGAAGGCGGGGAGCTGCGCCCATGAGGCAGAAAGGGGGATGCAATGGCCGTCAGCATCCGGGTGGGCCGTGTCTACGACAAGCCGACGGCGGCGGACGGCGCACGCATTCTCGTCGATCGGGTCTGGCCGCGCGGCCTGCGCAAGGACGCCGCCAAACTGGATGACTGGGCCAAGGACGCAGCGCCGTCGACCGACTTGCGAACCTGGTACCAGCACGATCCCGCCAAGTTCGGTGAGTTCCGGCGCCGCTATGTCGCCGAGCTCGAGGCGCCGCCAGCCAGAGCCGCGCTCGAAAGGCTGCGAGCGCTGGCGGCGGACGGGCCAGTGACGCTGCTCACCGCCACTCGTGAGACCGACATCAGCCAGGCCGAGGTGCTCGCGGAATTGCTACGCAAGCCCGCCCGCAACTGAGTCAGGCCGGCTCGGCAGGCCGTCAGCGCGGCAGCTCAGGAGCCCGCGCCCGCCACTAGCTCGTCCAGAACAGCGGCGAGGCTGTGCAGCTCGACCAGGTGGGCGGGGGTGAGCTCGGTCAGAATGCGCTCTCCCTTGGCGGTGAGCCTGACCCGGACGAGCCGCGCGTCCCGCGGGTCAGCGACCCGGTGCACCAGGCCTGCTGCCTCGGCGCGATCGACAAGCTCAACCGTGCTGTGGTGGCGTAGCAGCAGGTAGCTGGCCAGGTCGCGGACGGTCGGCGGCAGGCCGCCCGGATGTCCCTTGACCGCGACCAGGAGCTGGTGCTGCACGTGGGTGAGCCCGGCGGCCTTGGCCTGATCCTCGCTCCAGCGCTGGAAGCGCCGCAGGCTGGTGCGGAAAGCGAGGAGGTGTTCAAAGTCCTCGCGGGTCAGCGCTCGGACGCCGTCCTGCCCCATCGGTTGCCCTCCCCCGCTCGCCAACCGGACAGCGGTCCGCGTCAGCGGCTGGCCGGGCGCGGCCGTGATCACGGTGCGTCGTCCCACGATAGGCCAGCAGTGGCCGCAATGGCCGCACCAGCCGCTCGCGCCGTCGGCTCGCGCCGTCAGCTGGCCCCGTCGGCTCGTGCCGTCAGCTGGCCCGTCGGCTGGTGCCTTCGGCTGGCGCCCGTCAGCTCGCGCCGGCCGGTCAGCCCGCCGCGCGGGCCCGTGACAAGCTGTCGTCATGGACTACACGAACCTCGGCCGATCCGGCCTATCGGTGAGCCGCCTCTGCCTCGGCACGATGAACTTCGGACCCCTGACGCCGCCCGCCGAAGCGCAAGAGATCATGGATCACGCGCACGCGCTCGGCATCAACTTCTTCGACACGGCGAACCGCTACGGGGGCTTGCAGAGCCCGCCCGGCCAGGTGGGTCAGCAGGACCAGGCGCACATTGGCTGGACCGAGGAGATCATCGGCGACTGGTTCGCTCGCGGTGGGCGGCGCGAACGCACCGTGCTCGCTACCAAGCTGTACGGCGCGATGGGTGACTGGCCCAACGATGGCAAGCTGTCGGCGCTGAGTATCCGCCGCGCCTGCGAAGACTCGCTGCGACGGCTGCGCACCGACTACATCGACCTCTACCAGATGCACCATGTGGACCGCGACACCCCATGGGACGAGATCTGGCAGGCGATGGAGGTACTCGTCGCCCAGGGCAAGATCCTCTACGTCGGCTCGTCCAACTTCGCCGGCTGGCACATCGCGCAGGCTAACGACACCGCCGCGGCGCGGGGATTTCTCGGCCTGGTCAGCGAGCAGAGCATCTACAACCTCATGACCCGCTGGATCGAGCTGGAAGTGCTGCCCGCTGCGATCGACTACGGCGTGGGCGTCATCCCCTGGTCGCCGCTTGAGGGGGGCCTGCTCGGTGGCGTGCTCCGCAAGGAGCGGGAGGGCCGACGCCGCATCGCAGGCCGGGCCCGCGCGGCCGTCGAGCGCAACCGCGAGCAGATTGAGTCATACGAGGCCTTCTGCGACGAGCTCGGCGAAGAGCCGGGCGCGGTGGCGCTGGCCTGGCTGTTGCACCAGGACGGCGTGACGGCGCCGATCGTCGGGCCGCGGACCCTCGCCCACCTCGACGATGCTCAGCGCGCGCTAGCGTTGCCCCTCGACGAGGACGCGCTGAAGCGCCTCGACGGGATCTTTCCCGGCTTCAAGACCGCACCCGAGCACTACGCCTGGTGACAGCCGAGGCGCAACCCGGCACTACGCCTCGTGACCCAGCCGGCGCAGCTGCTCGGCGACGTGCTCGTCGGTTGTTGCCTGGTCGGGCGCCGGTTTGGAGATCTCGAAGGCGTACGAGGTGTCCATGTACTCCTTCAGGAACTTGACGTAGTCGCCGTCGATCTGGGCGAACCATGCGTAGGAGTTCTCGTAGCTGTTCCCGTTGCGGAGGCTCCCCCTGGCGATGGTCTGCGCCGCTACCCATCCACCGTCGCTGACCATGCGGACGACCTCGACCTTCGGGTCACCAGGCTCGAACAACCCGTCACGCACCGGCTGAAGGAAGTCCTCGATGATCGCGCGCCGACCGCGCGCGCCAGGGTGGCCGGCCGCGACGTTGTTCACCTCCCAGACCGAGTCGTCTGCGAAGAATTCGCCGATGGCGGCGTAGTTTCCCGTGCTCAGCGTCGCGAAGAACCGCCGCAGCACGTCTTTGGGGTCGGGCGCGTCCGGCATCCTGCTCTCCTCCCCGGTAGCGGCACTGCCAGCGTCATGCTGGCACGCCGCCGTGACCGAGGCCATGGCGTCCGCCACAAAGCCAGCCATACCTGGGCCAGGAGGGAACGCCGGTCACCCGCACTCGGGCCGCCCGTCCGCTCAGCCGATGTGGTGGCGGTGGGCGTACCCGATGGCCGCCGCTCGGTCCCTCGACCCGGTCTTGGCGAAGATCCGGCTGATGTGCGTCTTGACGGTGTGGCTGCTCAGGTACAGCTGTGCGGCGATCTCCGGATTCGTCAGACCGCGGGCGATGAGGGCAAGGATCTCGACCTCGCGCTGCGTCAGGTCGTCGGGTGGCGGCGACGCGACGGCTGGCTCGGGCCCGGACTGAGCGGTGGCTGCGGCGAGCAGCGTGGCGTGCACCCGAGGGTCGAACACGGTCAGGCCACCCGCGGCCGCGCGCAGCGCCCGCGCGATGTCGGTGCGGTCGGCGTCCTTCGTGAGGTAGCTGCGTGCGCCAGCCCGCAGCGCATCGAGCACGCTGGTGTCGTCGGCGTAGGTAGTGAGCACGACGACGGCGACCTCGGGGTTATCGGCCGTGAGCACCCGGGTGGCTGCGATGCCGTCGAGCACCGGCATGTGCAGGTCCAGCAGGATCGCGTCCGGGCGGCGCTCGGCCACCAGCCGGACCGCCTGCTCCCCGTCGGCGGCGGCGCCGACCACCTCGATGTCGGGCAGCGCGTCGAGCAGCAGCACCAGGCCCTCGCGCACGCTCGCCTGGTCGTCCGCGATGACAATGCGCAGCGGCGCATCCGGGGCGCGGTCGGGGGTCGTCATGAGGCCATCGTCTCAGGCCGGCCGCGGCACTCGAGCGGTCACGACCCACTGCCCGTCGCGACAGCCTGCCTCGAGCGTGCCGTTCAGCAGTCGCAGCCGTTCTTGCATGCCGGTGAGCCCGTAGCCAGCGTCGGCCGTGCGGATGCCCACCGCGCGGTCGGCAGCCGCGCGGTCGGCAGCCGCGTCGGGCGTCAGGGGGTTGCGGACAGCGAGGGTGACCTCGGCATCGGCGTAGTCCAGCCGGACGTCGACGCGCTGGCCCGCCGCGTGCTTGGCGGCGTTGACCAGCGCCTCTTGGGCGACACGCAGCAGCGCAACGGTGGCGTCCGGCGGCAGCGGCCGCGGGCTGCCGCCGGTATTGAAAGTCACCGAGACTCCGTAGCGCTGCGCGTACGTCTCGGTGACCTTCGCCAGCTCCGCGTCGAGCGGAAGCGTATCCGCGCGGAGCGCTTGCACCGCGCGGCGGGTCTCCACCAGGCCCTCCGCGGCCATCCGCTGGGCGGCGGCCAGCAGCTCCTCCGCCCGGTCGATGTCACCCCGGTCGGTCAGCACCGACCGCGCCGCCTGGATCTGGATTCCGAGCGCGCCCAGTGAGTGCGCCAGCACGTCGTGGATCTCGCGCGCGATGCGAGTCCGCTCATCGAGCAGATCGGCGCGACGCTGCTCGGCCTCGAGCTGGTCACGCTGGGCGAGCAGCGCAGCGGACTGCTCGGCCTGGACCCGGTAGACGCTCCAGTTGCGCCCCAGTAGCAGCCCCGAGGCGACGGCGGCCGCCAGCCCGATGAGGGGGCCGACAGAAGCCCCGAATACCAGCCCGCTGACCACGAATGCGAGGACGCCCGCTGACGTCACCGCTGTCGCCGCGCCGATGCTGGCGCTTCCCGCCGCCACCAGCGCCCCCACCAACGCGAAGATCAGCAGGGCCAGGCCGCCTGTCCCGGCCCCAGCCGCCACTCCGGTGGCCGCCGCGATAACGCCGCACAGCACCGGGAGGACGCGCTCGCGGTGCCGAGCGGCGCGCGGCGAGAAGTCCAGGAGCGTCCAGGCCACCACCGCGAGAGCGGCGACCGTGTATCCCACGGCCTGCACCAGGGTGGCGGCGAGTCCGCTCGGCGGGGAGATGACGAACGCCAGCACGCCGAGCCAGGCGAACCCCAGGATCCGGGCCACCGAGTTGACAGTGCGCACCGTGCCCTCCCGTCCGTCGGTCCTATCAGCCGCTGCTGCCCGGACCGCTCAAGTCGGCTGGCGCCTCGTGGCTCGTCGCGTAGCACGCGACGCTACCCGCCACGCGGAGTGCCCGCGTCAGCCCGCAGGCTGACGGCCGGGCTGACCCCCGCCCCTCGGTCTGGTACCAGGCGGTACCACTGGCCCGCCCCTGATCATGCCGGATACGGGCCCGCGCTCCGATTCGGCCAGTGGCCTGCCCGCGGGATGGTGGCAAGGTCAATCCGCTATGGACCCACCCGGAGGTCGAAATGCTGTCAGAACTCACCGAGGCAATGATCGTCAACGGCGTGGTGCTGGCCACCGTACTGGCCACTGACGTCGGACCGGCCCGCAAGATCGGCCGGCTCCGGCTGCTGCGCCCGGTGATCGCCGCCGCTGTGATCATCCCGTTCTTCGTGTCGCGTCCGGTCTGGCACGGCAACGGCCTGGCGGTGGAGATCGCCGGGGTCGCCGCCGGGCTGCTCGGTGGCCTCGCCGCCGCTGCGCTCATGCACGTCTACCGCAGCCCAACAACCGGCGCCCCGGTCAGCCGCGCGGGGTGGCCGTACGCGATCTTCTGGACCGTGGTCGTTGGCGCCAGGGCCGCGTTCTCCTACGGCGCGGCGCACTGGTTCACCGCCCCGGTGGTCGCGTGGTGCATTGCCCACCAGGTCTCCCTGGCCGCCATCACGGACGGGCTGATCTTCATGGCTGTGGTGATGATCCTTGCTCGCACCGGCGGCCTCGCCGTTCGTGCCTCGCGGCTGCCGGGCGGCGTCCCGGCCACGCAGAACGCCTGACCCAGAGCCCGGCGCCCGCCGGGACAAGCCACCGCCCGCCGTCGGCCCGCAGCCGCGGCGGGCGGTGGCGCGTCGTGCTCGTGGTGCGGCTCTGCAGCCGGGAGAAACAAGCGACAGTCCCTTACTATCTCGGACATGACAGCTTTCTCCCTGGCGGAGCGGATGAGCAGGCTCGGCACCGAGTCCGCGTTCGAGGTGCTGGCGCGTGCCAAGGCCATGGAGGCCTCCGGGGCACGGGTCATCCATTTGGAGATCGGCGAGCCCGACTTTCCTACCGCCCCGCACATCGTCGACGCCGCCGTCGAGGCCATGCGGGCGGGCCAGACGCATTACGTGCCCGCGCCCGGTATCCCAGCGCTGCGCGAGGCCGTCGCCAGCTTCCTCGAGCGCACCGGCCGGATGCGAACGTCGCCCGACCGAGTGATCATCACGCCTGGCGCCAAGCCGATCATGTTCTTCACGATCATGGCCCTCTGCGGTCCCGGCGACGAGGTGCTGTACCCCGATCCCAGCTTCCCGATGTACGAGTCGATCACCGCGTTCGCCGGCGCGGTCGGCGTGCCGGTCCCGCTGCGCGAGGGCAACGACTTCCGCATCGACACCGCCGAGCTGGAGCGGCTGGTCACCGACCGGTCCAAGCTGCTCATCATCAACTCGCCGCACAATCCGTGCGGCAGCGCGCTGACCCGTGCGGACTGCGAGGCCATCGCCGACATCGCGCAGCGCCACGACCTCGTCGTGCTCAGCGACGAGGTGTACTGGGCGATCCGGTACGGCGACGAGCCGCATGCAAGCGTGCTTGACGTAGCCGGGATGGCGGACCGCACCATTCTGCTCGATGGCTGGTCCAAGACGTTCGCGATGACCGGCTGGCGGCTCGGCTTCGGTGTCTTCCCGCCCGCGCTCGTCGAGCCGGTGAGCCGGCTGGTGATTAACTCGGTGTCGTGCACCTCGGCGTTTAGCCAGTACGCGGCCATCGCCGCGCTGGACGGCCCGTGGACGCCTGTCGACCAGATGGTGACGGAGTTCGCCCGGCGCCGCGACGTCATTGTCGCGGGCCTGAACGAGATTCCCGGCATCCGCTGCGTTCAGCCGCAGGGCGCGTTCTACGCCTTCCCGAGCGTCGCGGAGACCGGGCTCACCGCCGCCCAGCTGCAGGCCCGGCTGCTCGCCGACGCCGGCGTCGCAGCCTTGGCCGGGACGGCGTTCGGCGCCTGGGGCGAGGGGTTCCTGCGCTTCTCGTACGCGAACTCGGTCGAGAACATCCGGGCCGCGCTGACCGCGATCACGGCGACGCTCGCCGCCGAGGTCGTCTGAGCCGTCCGGCATGCGCTGATGACTAAGCAGGGGCCAGCCGGGCGGCGGCGAGCCGCAGGACCGGTGAGCCGACCGATTCCTCGACGCACCGGGCAAACAGCCAGTGCCGGACACGGCCCCGGTCGACACCCGCGAGGTCGGCCATCCGGTCCGCCAGCCGGCCGGGGTTGGCGGCGAGGATGTTGGCGCCGTGCAGGCCGGTGCACAGCAGCGCCTGGTTGTCCGCCGTGCGTGGCAGCTCGCGGAACAGGGCGATTCCAGCACGCGCCAGACCATGATCGATCCGGTCGGCTGGCGTAGCGGCGGCATAGCCGGCCTCGAACTCCGCGGCCCATGCCTCGCACATGTCCGAGCGGTATCCCAGGCGTGCACCGCTCGACGACGAGGGCGCATGTCGACCCCAAGGTCCGCGCGGCCGAGAGCCGAACGGCTCCGTTCCCTGCCCAAACCTGCAGCCTGGCAGCCTCGTCGCGGTCCTCGCCACCCGAGAACCGGAATCCCACCTTCAGGACCAGGTCAGCGCCGGACTTGTCGGTTGCCGGCGCCACCCACGCGCACTGCCCACCGGGCTGGAACGGCTCGCCCACTTCCAACGACCACGACGCAGCGAGGTCGGCGACGATCTGGGGCAGGCGTGCGACCCAGTCGCGCGCGCCGGGCTCGCGGGCAGCGGTCTCGGCGAGATAGCGCGGAAATCCGAACGGCTGCATGGACCGAAGACTCGGGCCGGCTGTCGCAACCGTCAACCAGCGAGGCCAGGCCCCCGAGCTAGCCGCTGGCGTCGGCCTCCACGTCACCGCCACTCGGCGCATCCGGGTCCCGCCGGGCCAGCACGTGGACGTCGATACCGACGTGCCCGGCTGCCTCGATGATCCTCGCCACGTTGGAGCCACCCCCGGTGAAGCGCCGCCAGTGCCCGCCGCGGCCTGCGCCGATAACGATCTGGGTGATCTGATGCTGCTGGGCGAACCGCGCAATCACCCGCGGCGGATCGTCGTCGTCGGACTCGTGCCAGCGCGCCCCCACGTCTGCCGCCACCTCGCGCAGGTGAGCGGTCGTGTCGTGATGCGACAGCGTGCCATCGGCGTTGGCGTTGAGGTGCAGTACGTCAAGTTCACCGCGAACTCGTGCAGCCAGCCTGGCTGCTCGGCGCATTACGGCGTCGTCGCCCGCCGCGCCGGTCACGGCCACCATGATCCGTTCCGCGGTCTCCCATATCTGGCCGGCGTGGTGTCGGCGCAGATGGTCAAGCAGTTCTTCCTCGGTCTCATCGGCAACGAAACGCAGTGCGAGCTCGCGCAGCGCGATCAGGTTGTCGGTGCGGAAGAAGTGCGTCAGAGCTTGCGGTACCCGGTCCGGCGGATAGATGTTGCCGTGCATCATCCGGCGGCGCAGCTGCTCAGGCGAGGAGTCGACCAGCTCGATCTGGTTAGCCCTGCGAACGACCCAGTCAGGCACCCGCTCGCGCACGCTGGCTCCGGTCATGTGCTCGACGTCGTCGGCGATGCTCGCCAGGTGCTGGATGTTTACGGTCGTGATGACGTCGATCCCGGCCGCGAGGATCTCGAGCACGTCCTGCCAGCGCTTTTCGTGCTGACCCGAGCCGGGGACGTTCGTGTGCGCCAGCTCGTCTATCAAGGCCACCTTGGGCCGCCTGCGAATGACAGCACCGGTGTCCATTTCCTCCAGCGCGCAGCCGCGGTAATCCACTGCCGTGCGCCGGACGACCTCAAATCCCTCCGCTAGGGTCTCGGTGACCCGGCGGCCGTGGCTCTCCACGAAGCCGATGACGACGTCCGCTCCGCGGTCGCGCCGACGGTGGCCCTCACTGAGCATCGCGTACGTTTTGCCGACACCCGCCGCCGCGCCGAGATAAATCCGGAAATGACCGGCTGCCTCGACCACCTCGTCGTGATCTGGCTGCTCGCTGATCTGTTCCTCCAGGTCTCGGCTCCCGAGTCAGGTCACCGGACGTCGGCCCGCCACAGCCGGAGTCCGCCGACGAGCAGGGCCAGGAGCGCGGGAATGAACAGCACGCCAGGATGCGATGTCCAGCTCTGCCAGGACGCCAGGGACCCGATGAGGCCGACGATCATCGCGACGATCGCAGCGATAATGGCGGTCCTGGCCGCGGCGCTGGGCGCAAAGGCGGCACCCGCAGCAAGCAGGGCCGGCGCGATGGCCAGGAGCAGAGCGGACCAGGAGGCCGCGAGCGGATCGGCGCTCAGCAACGCGGAGATGGTGATCAACTGGGCGGCCCCAGCGAGCAGAACTGCGGCGAAGAGCCAGCGCTGCGTGACAGAGCGCTCCGGCTTGGAACGCTCCGGCTCGGCGGAGATCGCGGTGGCGGATGCAGCTGCCGGTGCGGAGGGTGTGGCCATGCCTTCTCCCGTGCTCGACTCGGATGTCGTGCCGACCAGGCTTCCCGGCTCACCTGAGATCAGCCTAGCCTGGGGGCACCTGGCGCGACAGAGGCCAGCCGTGCTACCACGGTGAGATGCGACCACAGCGCGTGCTCGGGCGAGCTCAGCTGGCCATCCTCACTGCGCTAGCGGCCCCGCTGGCGCTGACGGCGATCCTGATCCCATTCCGGACCAGCCTCCCGAACACCGACGCGGCGCTGGTCCTGATCCTCGTCGTGGTTGCGGTCGCGGCGCTCGGCTCCCGGCCTGCGGGCTTCCTGGCCGCGCTGTCCGCAGCCGTGTGGTTCGACTTCTTTCTTACCCGCCCGTACGAGCGGTTCTCGATCACCAGGGCCGCCGACATCGAGACCACCGTGCTGATCCTCGTCATCGGCATGGCCGTGACCGAGATCGCCGTCTGGGGCCGGCGCCAGCAGCTCGCCGCGACCCGGCGGGCAGGCTACCTCGACGGGATTAACCTGGCCGCGGGCGCGGTGGCGGCGGGCGGCTCGGCGTCGGCTCTGATCGACGACGTGTCCGGCCGGCTTGCGAGGCTATTGTCCGCACGCGACTGTCGCTTTGAGCACGGCGTCGCCGGCCTGGGCCGCCCTGCCCGCCTGCGGCATGACGGCCAGGTGATCACGCCGGATGACCAGGTGCTCGCCGTCGAGCGGGACGCCCTGCCGGCGACGACGGAGCTGCTCGTGGAGTACCGCGGGGTGCTGCGCGGCCGGTTCCTGCTGACCGCCGAGCCAGGCACCGCTCGGCCCTCGGTGGAGCAGCGACTTGTCGCGGTCGCGTTCGCCGACCAGGTCGGCGCGGCGCTGGCTGACGGATCGGTGCGACCCGGCGTGACTAACTAGCACCGCGGGCGGATGCACCTGTCGTCCATCCCTGACCCTCTCGCAAGTCGGCGGGCAAGCGAAAGCCCGGGCGTTTTGGCTGATAGGTGCTCTTGAGCTTGTGACGTAGATCGCGCTGCGAAGCCGGACGAAAACGGCGCGCACGGGGCTTGTACCAGGCAAGAGGGGACGTACACCGTGAGCAGCAGCAGCCTGGCCATCCTGATCATGCTCATCACGCTCATCCACGTGGCGGCCTTCGTGGTCATGATCGTCATTCGGATCCGGCGCAACGAGGTCGAGGGCACCAGGGGCGACAGCGCCCTGATCACGCCGTGCGTCGTGTGCGGCGAGCCAGCCACCCATCGCAGCTACGACGGGCTCGACCCGGATGAGCAGCGCGACCCGCACACCGGCCGGTCCTACTCCACCGACCTGACCCATTACCAGCCGCTCTGCGCCGCCCACTGACCACGACTGGACGAAGCCGCCCACGCACACGTCAGGGAGGTCGAATCCGCAAGCCAGTCAGTTTCTTAAGCCTGCTTGGCCCCAAGCAGGACGCGGGTGAGCTGGCCGCGGCTGTCGAGCAACTCATCCAGTGCGGCAGTAAGGTGCTCGTCCGTCACCCGGATCGGAGCGTCGTCTGCGCCGTCAAGGCTGTCGCCGCGGTCGTCGGCCTCGGCTGCCAGCAGCGCCGCCCGGCGCAGGAGTTCTTTCAGGAACGGTGCGGTCACGCCGTCGGTGCGTTTGATGACCGTGTCCAGGGACGAGACATCCAGCACGAGGTTGCCCTGGTATAGCCCGATGAGCTGGCGCCGCGCTGCAGCGTCGGGCAGCGGCAGCTCGGCCGCGAGGTCGACCCGGCCGGGGCGGGCCGCAAGTGCGGGCTCGAGCAGCTCGGCCCGGTTGCTGGTCAGCAGGAACGTGACATTGTCGGCGGAGTTGAGCCCTTCCATCTCGTTGAGCAGCTGGAACAGCAACGGATGCTCCCCGGGCCGTCCCATGGTCCGTTCCTCGGCGATCAGGTCGACGTCCTCGACCACGATGACAGCGGGCTGCAGCGCGCGAGCCATCGAACACGCCTGGGCGATCAGCGTGAGCGCCCGGCCCGAGATCGCGATCACCGTCACGTCAGGCAGCTGGCTGAGCAGGTAGCTGACCGTATGCGTTTTGCCCGTTCCCGGCGCCCCGTGCAGCAGGATGCCGCGTCTGAGGTGCTGGCCGCTCGCGAGCAGGCGGCCGGAGTGGCGCCCGATCCCGATGACCTGCCGCTCGATCTCCTCCAGCAGGCCGTCTGGCAGAACGATCTGGGATCGGTCTACGGCCGGACGCGGGAGAAAGCTGATCACCCTAGCCAGCCGCGCCGGGCCGAACACCTCCGGCTCGAGGCTGACCACCTGACCGCGGAACACGCTGCACTCCGCTGCGAGCCGCCGGATGTCCGCCAGCACCGCCTCGATCCGGCGGATGTCCGCGCCGACAACGTGGAGCAGGACCTCGGCGTGCAGGGGACCGCGGTCCGAGGGCTGCAGCATGATCGCCAGCGGGACGTCGCCGTCGTGGACCAGGTAGATCCCGTTGCTCACGCACGCCCGGGTCTGCCCGCCCGGCCCACACGGCACGGCCGTGGTGATCACTCCGCCAGCTCCGGCCCGGCCCAGTGCATCGCGGGTGGCCATGATGAAGTCAGCGATCGACACGTCCATGTGCCGCATCATGCCGACGCCGGTGACGCCCACGATTTCGTGCTGCCTGACGCGCGAGGCGGCGAGCCAGGCGTCCAGCGCGATCTGCACGTTGACGTGGTCATACGGCTGCCAGGATGCGGACACGGTCGGCAACGAGCCTGCGTCATTGCCGAGGTGGTCGAGCAGCACCCGCCGCAGCGGCCGTTCTGGCGTCCGCGCTGCCTCCACCGCCCGGCTCAAGAAGCGCCGGGCGAGCCGCGCGACGTCGGCTAGTTCCGGTTCCGGATTCTCCATAAAAGGAGCATAGACACTGTTCAGAAGGTCCCTCTGTCATTATTCGCCTGGCTGTTAGCCCGCCTTTCGCGTCGATGTGGTCAGGAACGACCGAATCAGGTTCGATCGATGCGAGCGAGCGTCTCCGTTACCCAACCTGGGCGCCCTTGCTGGCGTCTCAGCGGTATGGCGGCTGTTGTGAAGAGCCCGAGACCGCGCGCGGCGTGGCGGTCCACTCTGAGCGCGGCCGCAACGCTCGCCGCCGCTGCCGCGCTGGTAGCTGGCTGCGGCAGCGGCGCCCTAGCAGGCAGCGGCTCGCGACGGGCCGCTGCGTCGATTCGAGCGACATCCGCGGCAGCGGCAACGGCAACGGCCCGGCCGGGCACCCGGCCCAGCCCGGCCGAGCCGGCCGAGACATTCTCGCCGCCCGAATCCGGCGCGGCCGGGAGCAGCCAGACCGGCTTTGAGCCAGCCGCGGTGAGTTTCGTGACAGCCAGCCAAGGGTGGGCGCTCGGCCTCAGCGGGTGCGCCGACTGCGCCGCACTGCTGGAGACGCAGGACGGCGGCGACACCTGGGCCACCCTGCCCCCGCCGCCCGCATCGCTCGGCTACTACGGCGGCAGCCCGACGACCGGAGTGACGCAAGTCGCCTTCGCCGACGCCGCGAGCGGCTTCCTGTACGGCCCCGAGTTGCTCGCCACCAGCGACGGCGGCCAGACGTGGCGGCGAGAGTCGCTGCCACCTGTCCAGGACCTGGTGATCAGCGATGGCTACGCCTACGCGCTGACGGCTGCCGCGAGCGGCGCACCTGCCGAGCTGTGGCGAACGGCGATCGCCTCGGGCACCTGGGCCAAGCTGCCGGCACCTGCCGGGCCGCAGCCGGGGAACCCGTCGTTCCTCTACGCGAGCGGCAGCACGCTCGTGCTGCTCCAGCAGGGCTTCATGGGACCCGAGCTGGCGAGCACAGCGGCCACGGCCGGTGGCCTCTGGCTCAGCACGGATGGCGGGGTGACGTGGCAGGCCAGGACGGTTCCGTGCACCGGTGCTGACGGCGGCGGCGCCTCAGTGCTGAGCATCGCGCTCGGCCACCCGGATGCCTGGCTGCTCGACTGCTTCGACAACGAGCAGTCGCAGCAGGAGCAGGATACGCAGCATCACCTGTTCGGCACGATCAACGCAGGGTTGTCCTGGACCCGGCTGCCGGATCCGAGCAGGCATAACGAGCCCTTCGGGCTCGCCGACAACGGAGCCGGGCACGCCTTCCTCGCGACCGAGGGAGACGAGGACACGCTGCTCGGGACGTTCGACGGCGGGCTGAACTGGAGCGTCCTGATTGTCTCGGGCGGCTCGTTCTCCGGCTGGTCAGGCCCGGTCTTTCTCACCGCGTGGACCGGCTTCGTGGTGGGACCAACGCAGTACGCGCCACACCTGTACCGGACGACGGACGGCGGCCACAGCTGGCACATCGTCCGTTTCTAGCGCCACCGCGGGCCCGGCCGTCATTGACTCGGTGCCGTGCGGACCAGCCGCGGTTTTTCTGATCGCACCGGCGGGCTGCCCGCGCGCCCGGCTCCTCGGCCGACGCGCGGGCAGCAGGCAGCGATGGCTACCAGACGAACGGGACCAGTCGCGACCTGCCCTGGAGGTAGTCGTCGTAGCCTGGCAGGCCGGCGGACAGCGCGCGTTCCTCGCCCGCGATGCGGCGGACAATGCCGGTCAGCGGCACGGTCGCGCAGAGAGCAGCGCTCGCCACGTTTCCCGTGCAGAGGCCGACCCCGGTCATTTCCAGCCACATGCCGGTGTAGGAGGGATGCCGCAACCACCGGTACGGGCCCGCGCTGACCACGATCTGCCCCGGCTGGATCTGCACATGGCCGACGAAGTAATCGCCGAGCGTCCCGATCGACCACACGCGCAGGGTGATGCCAGCGGTGCTCACGAGGAGACCGCCGAGCCGCCACCAGACCCGACGGCGATCGCCGACGTCCAGCCCTCGCACGCCCGCCGCCACGGCGAGCGCGCCAAGACCGGCCGGCCACCAGGTGAGCGCCAGCAACCGCACTGAGGCCGGATCGAGGTCTGACTCGGACGTCACCAGCGCTCGCTGGTAGCCGCGGCGACGCTGGCGCCGACCCTCGAGAGCCTCAAGGACGCCGACGAGCTCAAGCAGCCCGGCCGCCACCCCAAGGCGCCGCACGACTGTCACGCAACGAGGCTATCGGCCTGCCGCGGCAGCCGTCAGGACACTTTCAGCGCACGAGGTCAGGACCGCACGAGCGGCGTGTCGACCAGATGCTCCGCAAGGAACCACGCCTGCATCTCGCCCGTCCGGATCACGTCTGACACCAGCAGGTCGTTGGTGCCGTCGTCGCCCATATCCATCGTGCGGCCAGCTGCGTCGTGCGCGTCGATGAGAATCGTCTCGTGCGCCTCCAGCAGCCGCGACAGCATGGCGGGCACTTCCTCGGCGCCATTCGGCGGCCGCGGGATCATCGTGATCTCGGCAACGTGCCGGGGATCGCCGATGGCTACCCCGCCGAGGGTCTGCACTCGCTCAGCGATCATGTCGACCAGCTCCAACTGCTCCCCGGCGTGCTTGTCCAGGAGCAGATGCAGCTGGTAAAACGTCGGGCCGCGCATCAGCCAGTGGTGCTTCTTGTACAGCGCATGCAGAATCTGGGTATCCGCCAGGACCCGGTTGAGGCGCTCGCAGGAGTACAGCCGGGCGTCCTGAGACAGCCCGAGCGGGAACTGCCTGACGGTGCCGAAACGCTGCACCTCGGCACCCTGCTGGTGCAGCCACGGCTGGCTGCTCATCGCCCGCCGGGCCCGGCCGTCGCCGTCTGCCGCCGATCGGCGCGTGGCGGGCCGAGAAGTGGTCCGCGGCGTCGATCGGGACGCGGATCGGGACGTCCTCGATGTGGTCGCCGACCGCGCGGCGGATCTGTTTGACGGCCGGGTGGATGTACCGGATTTCCTTGGTGGCATGGTTAACCCCTCCCCCGCTGAGCTGCTGCCTTCGGTCAAGGCAGATGCCCTTGGGGCGGGATCGCCAAACGGCAGACGGTCCGGCGGATCAGCCAGTTCTGAGCGCGGCACCGAAGGCTGCGTCGATCACCCGAGCGGCCACGCGCGCGACCTCGTCGGGCGAGCGGCCGAGATCGCCGGCCAGCGACTGGGTGGTGAAGCCGGACAGCTGTACCGCGACGGCGTCGATCAGCCAGCCCGGCGGCGCACCCGCGCCGCGGCGCGCCCGCCACAGCAGCTCAGTCACCGAGGCCGCGAACCGGTTCCGGCTCTCGCGGCATTCGCCCGCCACCATGGCAAGGTCCGGCGACAGGTCGGTTGCCTGCAAACCGACCAGGTCCCAGAAGACCCGTCCGTTGCGCGCATTGAGCCGGTGCATGACAGCCAGCGCCTCGGCCAGCCAGCTAGTCAGATCGTCATCCTCCGGCGGCACCGGGATCAGCTCGGCGTACCGGCGAATGCCAGCCCGGATGACGGTCACGAACAGGGCGTCCCTGGTGGCGAAGTGCCGGAAGATTGTCCGCCGGTTCACACCTGCGGCCTCGGCTACGTCATCGACCGTGGCAGCCAGGCCGCGATCCGCCAGCACCGAGCCGGCCGCGCGCAGGATCCTGGCGCGCGCCATTTCCCGCTGCTCGTCGGCCAGTGACTGCCCGGCGGGCGCGGCCGGGCCGAGTGATGCCGCGACACTGCCCTGAACCACGCGCCGATGCTAACACCGATCCGTTGCAGATGTCACTCATGAGTGACAGGATGACACCGTGAAGTGGCGAACCGGGTGGAGGCGACGATGACGACGGAGAGTCCGGCCCCGCCCGGTCGTATCGACACTGCGGCGCTACGCCAGAGGTACCGGGCGGAGCGCGACAAACGGCTTCGGCCGGACGGCAACGATCAGTACCTCCGCCTGACCGGCGAGCTCGCGTACTACCTCGACGATCCCTACACGCCACGGACGGAGCGGGCGCCGCTGACCGACCACCGCACCGTCGTGTGCATTGGCGGCGGGTTTGCGGGCTTGGTGGTCGGCGCGCGGCTGCGCGAAGCAGGCGTCGACGTCCGAATCGTCGAGAAGGGTGGCGACTTCGGCGGTACCTGGTACTGGAACCGCTACCCAGGCGCCATGTGCGACACGGCGGCGATGGTCTACGTGCCGCTGCTGGAGGAGACCGGGCACATGCCGACCGAGAAGTACGTGCACGGCCCTGAGATCCTGGCGCACTGCAGGCGCATCGGCGAGCAGTTCGGCCTGTACGACGACGCGCTGTTCCACACCGAAGTCAGCGGCCTGCGCTGGGATGAGTCGGAGTCCCGGTGGCTCATCGAGACCAATCGCGGTGATCGGCTGACGGCGCAGTTTGTGGTACTGGGCGCCGGGCTGCTGCACGTGCCCAAGCTTCCGGGGATTCCAGGACTCACGTCGTTCCGCGGGCATACCTTCCACACCAGCCGCTGGGACTACGACTACACCGGCGGGGACGCGACCGGTGCCCGGATGGACAAGCTGTCGGACAAGCGAGTCGGCATCATCGGTACCGGCGCGACGGCCGTGCAGTGCGTGCCGCACCTAGCGACTGCCGCTCGCGAGCTCTACGTATTCCAGCGCACGCCGTCCTCGGTTGACGTGCGCAACAACCACCCCATCGACCCGGACTGGTTCGCCGAGATCGCCACGCCCGGCTGGCAGCAGCGCTGGCTCGAGAACTTCACCCACAATCAGACCGGCCAGCCCGCTACCGAGGACCTGGTCCAAGATGGCTGGACTGAGATCGCCAGGCGGATGTGGGGCAAGATCGCCACGCTCCCTGCTGAGCACCGGAACCCGGCCGGAATGCTGGCCGTCCTTGAAGAATCTGACTTCGAGAAGATGGAAGAGATCCGGGCGCGGACAGACGAGGTCGTCCTTGACCCCGACACCGCGCAGAAGCTCAAGGCCTGGTACCGGCAGCTGTGCAAGCGGCCGTGCTTCCACGACGAATACCTGCAGTCCTTTAACCTCCGCAACACCCACCTCGTAGACACCGACGGCAAGGGGGTGGAGCGGATCACCGAGACCGGCGTCGTGGTAGCCGGCCAGGAGTACGAGCTTGACTGCATCATCTACGCCTCCGGCTTCGAGGTCGGCACGCCGTTCACACGCCGATCGGGTTTTGACCTCACCGGGCGTGGCGGCCAGGCGCTGTCCAGCTACTGGGCCGACGGCATGCGCTCCCTGCACGGCATCCACGTGCACGGCTTCCCGAACGTATTCGTCGTCCAGCCGTTCCAGGGCGCAAACCTGATCTCCAACGTGCCGCACAACATCGTCGATTCCGCCAAGACGATCACCACTATCGTCAGGCACACGCTGGACCGCGGCTTCGGGGCGGTCGAGGTAACCAAGGACGCCGAGGCAGCGTGGCTCGAGCTGCTGGCGACCGGACCCGGCGGCACGATCGGCGGTCCGGACTGCACGCCCGGTTATTACAACAACGAAGGACAAGAGCTCGGAGCGAACCAGTGGCTGCCCCGCGGTTATCCGTACGGAGCTAGCGCCTACTTCTCCTACATCGACACCTGGCGGCGGGCGGGCGCGTTCGAAGGCCTGGAATTCAGCCGCTAGGCTCCCGCGGGGTGTCGCCCCCCGGGGCCAGCTCGAGGTTGGCCAGATCGAGCCGACGCAGCCGGTCAGGGTCGGCGATCGAGTAGATTTCCGCGATCTTGTCGCCTGAGACAGTGAATCCCATCAGAGCGACCGGCTGTCCGGCGGCGACTACCACGACGCCCGCAGCCCCATTCACCAGTACTGGCCGCTTTGGTGCCGATGCGCTCGCGATCGCAAGGGTCCGGCGGGCGATATCCGCTGCGCCGCGGACTAGCATCGACGCGTCCGGGCGCGCCCGCCCCCCGTCTGATCGCAGGACGACGTCGGGGGCGAGGACCGCGATGAGCGCTTCGAGGTCGCCCTGGTGTGCCGCCGCGAAAAAGGCGTCGACCACTTCTCGCTGCCTGGCGACGTCCAGCTCCGCGGGCCGGACCTCGGCTCCCCGGACGCGGCGCCTCGCCCGGCTGGCGAGCTGCCTGGTCGTGGTCGGAGTACGACGGAGGATGGGTCCGATCTCGTCGAAGGGCAGATCGAACATGTCGTGCAGCACGAATGCCAGCCGCTCGGCGGGGCTCAGCGTGTCCAGCACCACGTGCAGCGCCAGCCCCACCGAGTCGGCCAGCAGCGCCTCGTCCTCGGGGGTCATCCCGTCCGCGCGGCTGACGATCGGGTCCGGCACGTGCACGCCCATCGGCTCCTCGCGCCGCCGCTTACGTGAGCGCAGCATGTTCAGGCAGACCCTGGCGACGATCGTGGTCAGCCAGGCGCCGAGGTTATCGACAGCACTGGCATCCGCCCGGCTCAGCCGCAACCACGCTTCCTGGACGGCGTCATCAGCCTCGGCGAGCGAGCCGAGCATCCGGTAGGCCACCGCCCGGAGCCGGGTCCGGTTCTGCTCAAAGCCCGCTACCAGCCAGTCGGACTCGGTCATCGGTCACACGCCTTCGCCGGACGGTGTCAACTCAGTGACACCTCACATTCGTTCGCTGTGACAAGGAGAACGTCATGCAGACAACGCCAGGACAGGCCGCTCCGGCACTGCCGGATCTGCTGGCGGACGGGTCCCTGGCCGGGGACTGGGTCCTAGATCCGGTCAAGTCCAGCATCCGGCTGACGAGCGGAGTTCTTGGCCGCCTCGTCCGGGTGACCGGTACCTTCCGCCAGGTCAGCGGCACCGGCACCATCTCACCGGATGGCCAGGTCAGCGGGACCCTCACGGTGGCCGCGGCGTCGATTGACACCAGACAGCCGAAGCGCGACACGCACCTGCGCTCGGCGGATTTCTTCGACAGTGACAACAACCCGGACATCACGTTCAGCACCGAAGGTATCCGCCCATCTGGTCAGGGTGTTGCCGTCACCGGCGTGCTGACCGTGCGCGACCGTAGCAGGCCGCTGGACTTTGCTGCCACGGCGGCTGTCGACGGCGACGACGAGGTCCGGCTTGACGCCGAGGTCCACATCGACCGAGCCGAATTCGGGCTTACCTGGAATCTGCTGGGCATGGTGTCGATGCACAACATCCTCACCATCCACGCCGTGTTCACCCGCCAGTGACCCCATTACCCTGGCGGCTGCGAGCCACCGCGCCTGCGCATTACCGAGGGAGCTGCGCGGCCAGCTCCGCCGCCAGTCGGGTCATCTCTTCGGTGCCGACTTGCGCGTCGTCGGCCACCCCGAGGAGCTGAAAGATGCGCGGGCCGCGCAGCTCGCGGGCCAGGTCCGGCGGCCGGGGGACGATGTGGAAGTGCACATGCGCGAATCCCTCGGCCTCGGCGAACTGCGCGACGTAGGTCTTCTGACAGCCGAGCACGCGGGACAGCGCGCGCGAGAGCCGCACCTGCCAGCTCCCGAGCGCAGCCGCCTCAGCGTCGGTGAGCTCTGCGAGCGCAGTGACGTGCCGCCGTGGGACCAAGACGAGCCAGCCCGGCACCGCCGAGTTGAACGCGTGCACCACTCGCCAGTGCCTGTCCGCCGCGATGCGCTCCCAGGGCGGCGCGGCGCTGCCCGCGGCTTCCTGCATGCAGGTGTAGCAGTCGGACGGAGCTGTCATCCGGGCGCTACCCCGGCTTCCGCATGATGCCGTACCGGGCCATGGATCGACGTCAGGTGGACCTTTCCGCCGGCCCAGTAGTTCCACATCCGCGCCGGATTTGGCACCGCGGAGTCGTTGGTCATTGCGTCAGCGTCGGGCGCGGCAGCATCGTGCTGGGACGTCTGTGTCACCCGTGCCTTCCTTATCTGACCGTGCGCCACTGAGCTTGCACACCCTAGCCCGTATCGCGGCGAATTGACGGCGACCGCGCACTCGCGCGGCCTCGTTCCCAAGGCGGTCACCAGACCTGGTGCGCAACCTCCCCGACAAGCTCCAGCTTGCGCTCCTGATCTTCCTCACTGAGGTGGTTCGGTCCGACGGATACCGGAGCGAACCCGCACTGGGTGGATACCCCGAGCCGCTCCAGGTCGACGTACTTGGCGGCGTCGTTGATCCGCGCGACGACGTCTGGCACCGACTCGAGTTCGCCTGTCTTGTTGGTGATCAGTCCCAGCACCACAATCTTGTCGTCGGGTACCTTCGCGAGAGGCTCGAACCCGCCGGACCGCTCGTCGTCGTACTCGAGCAGGAAAGTGTCGAAGTTCGACAGCCCACCGAAGACCGCCTCGGCGATGAAGTCATAGCCACCGGTTGCGATCCACATGCTCTGGTTATTGCCCTTGCACAGATGCAGCCCGAATGTGACACCCGGCACGTCCGCGATGGAGTTGAGGATCTCGATGCCCTCGGTCAGCGTGCGCTCGGTCGGCATGCCCAGCCCCTCGCGCAGCATGCGGTTCTCCGGGTCGACAAGCGTGCCGAGGTCAGGCGAGTCGATTTGCACGTACTCGCAGCCGAGCCGCGCCAGCTCGGTGACCTCGTCCTTGATGATCGCCGCGGCGTCGGCGAACAGCTCGTAGGCGTCCTTATACGCGGCCGTTGACACCGAGGGATTCCACGCGGTGTACAAGATGAGCGGGCTGATCAGCGTGACCTTTACCGGCACCCGAGCCCGGCCGCGAGCGTAGGCGAATTCCTCGATCGTGATCTTCCGACGTGGGCTGATCTTGCTGGCCACGGTGACCGGCGGCGCCCACTCCCACTCCCCTTCGTGGCCGTGGAAGACGATGGTCGCGCCGGGCTGCGGCACAAATCCGTCCACGTCGCCGAGCAGGTGGTCGAGGAAGGAGAAGCGCCGCAGCTCCCCGTCGGTCACAACTTCCAGCCCGCAGCCCTCCTGCATGGCGATGGCCTGATCGACGGCACGATCCTCGATCGCCTTGAACTCGTGCGCCGACAGCTCGCCAGCCGAGAGCGCGGCCTGCGCGCTTGACAAGTAACCCGGCCGGAGCAGTGAGCCGATCACGTCTGCGTGGGTGCCCGTCATCTGTGCCTCCTATGGCTCACCTCTTCTTGTACTCGGGGCCGGGCAGACAGCGCGAGGCAAGCTTCCGGCTGGCGGGAGGCTTCCGCCGGTGCTAGGGCTTGCGGCCGACCGCACCAAGGAAGGCGTCGAAACCCGGCCGTGGCGGACTCACCGGCCGCCACTGCCTGACGTGCACGAGCCCTGGCGGGACGAGTTCGAAGCCCTCAAGCAGGCGGCTGACCTCCGCCCGGCCGCGCATCGTCAGCGGCGCGGTTGCCCGGTCGTACACCCGCCCGGCCCGCTGCTCGTCGGCAGAGGCCGCCCGCTCCGGATAGCCGTCCATGGTCGCGTGCGACAGGATCAAGTAGCTGCCTTGCGGGAGTGCGTCCCTGAGCGTCGCCACCAGCGCGGCTGGGTCATCGGAGTCGGGAACGAAGTGCAGGACCGCCACCAGCAAGAGGCAGACCGGGGCCGCGAAGTCGAGCAGCCCGGTTCCCTCCAGGTCGCCGAGCAGGCCGGCCGGGTCGCGGAGATCGCCGGCCACGACCACCGTCCGCGTGTCCGCGGCCAGTAGCGCGTTGGCATGGCTCAGCACGACCGGGTCATTGTCGACGTAGACGGTCCTGGCGTCTTTCGCGACCGAGAGCGCGACCTCGTGCACGTTCTCCTGGGTGGGCAGGCCGGCGCCGATGTCGAGGAACTGGGTGACACCCTGCGCGGCCACGAATCGCACGGCTCGGCCTAAGAACTCGCGGTTCCAGCGCGCAGCCAGTTGCACCTCAGGCGAGATCGCGATAAGCCGGGCCACGGCGTCCCGGTCGCTGGCGTAGTTGTCCTTCCCGCCGAGCATGAAGTCGTACATCCGGGCCACGTTGGGGACCGTCGGATCCAGGGCCGGTGACGGGTTCGCCGTGTCGGTCATGGCGACCTCCATGGGGGGAGCGGGGTGGTCGCCATTGTAGAACTGTGATCTGGTCCCGAATTGTCCCGCCATTGTCGGGGAACCTTGGCACGTAACGGGGTTGATATCTTTCGCAGCCGGGATAGCTCGCGCACAATGGCGGCGTGACCAATGATCAGCAGGCCACCGCCTGCCCGCGGTGCGGTAGCGCCGACTCCGTGCATTCGATTCAGGAGCTGGCCTCGCTCGCCAGCGGCCAGCTGGGCCAGCAGCCCGGTGCCACACAGCAGGGCTGGGCCGGGGAGCCACAGCAGGGGCCGGTGCCCGGCTGGGCAGCCGAGCCGCAGGCAGGACCGCCGCCAGGACCTGGTGGTGTCCTGGGCGGCTTGCGCGGCGGCGGCTTCCGGGGTGCCCGCAGAAGCTGGGATAACTCGGTGCTGCCCGGCAATCCGCTGGACAACCTGGGCGACGACATCGCCGGCGCCGCCATGGGACTCGTCGGGCGGGCCATCGGCCGCCGCGTGCAGCGGGCGATGACCGAGCGGGTCCTGCCCGCGATGCAAGCTCGCCAGCAAGCCGCCACGGGTGCCTGGCAGGAGATCGCGCAGCGGTATCCCGACCTGTGCGCGTGCCTGACGGACAAGGTGGTCTTTGTGGCCGGCGGCAGCCGGGTCGCACCGATGCCTAACCTCGGTACGGTCACCGTCGAGCAGGCGGACCAGCTGGTCGCGAGCCTTCGCGACGGGTGATCCGGTTCGGCTTTCCCAGCCGGCCTCGCGGCCGGTCATCGACCGCCGCAGGTGGCCTTGACAGTCACGGTGAAAACCGGAACGCTTCCGATCGTAGCCACTGTCCGGACATTAGTCCGCCCAGCGGATGCTGCCGTGAACAGGGCGATGCTCCGTGGACCGAGCGATCTGCCGTCAACAGAGCGTTGCCTGCCGTCAACAGAGCGATGCGTGCCGTAAACAGAGCGATGCCTGCCCAAAAACCGAGCTGTGGAGGTTCCGATGACTGAAGCCGACCTGACCGGACGGCCGGTGGTATTCCGGGGCGGAACGGTGCTGACGATGGACGAATCGCACCGGGTGCTCCCGAGCGCGGATGTGCTGGTCTCAGGGGATCGCATCGAGGCCATCGGCCCCTCTCTCCCGGTGCCAGCCGGGACACTAGAGATCGACGCCTCAGACGGCATCGTCATGCCGGGCATGGTGGACACGCACCGGCACATGTGGCAGACCGCGATGCGCGGGTACGGGGCGGACTGGACGCTGACTCAGTACTTCGTCTGGAACTACCTGCAGTACGGGAAGCTGTTCCGGCCCGAGGACATCCACGCCGGGAATCTGCTGAGCGCACTGGAGGCGATCGACGCTGGCGTGACGACGACGGTGGACTGGTCGCACAACAACCACACCGTTGACCACGCCGAGGCGGCCGTTGACGCGCTGACCTCGGTGCCGGGGCGGTTCGTGTTTGCCTACGGCAACATTCAGGCCGGGCCGTGGGAGTGGTCGGCAACTCCCGAGTTCCGGGCCTTCGTTTCCCGCCGGATCACGCCGGGTAATGACATGCTCGGCTTCCAGATGGCCTTCGACGTCACCGGTGACCCGGCCTTCCCGGAGGAGGCCGCCTTCGAGGTTGCCCGAGACCTCGGCGCTCCCGTAACGACGCACGCCGGCGTGTGGGGCGCTACCAATGATGACGGCATCCGGCTCATGCACGAGCACGGGTTCATGACCCCGCAGACCGTCTACGTGCACGCCGCCACGCTCACCAGGGATTCCTACAACCGCATCGCCGCAACCGGCGGGTACGCGAGCGTGTCCACCGAGTCTGAGCAGTCGGCCGGGCAGGGCTACCCGCCCACCTGGGTGCTGCGCGAGCACAACATTCCGGTGTCACTGTCCATGGACACCAGCGTCTGGTGGTCGGCCGACCTGTTCAGCGCGATGCGCGCCACGCTGAGCGCCGACCGGGCCCGGGTGCACCTCGAGGCTCACAACAAGGGCGAGACCATCACGCATCACCACCTGCGGGCCGAGGATGTCGTGCATTTCGCTACCCGCGGCGGCGGCGGCGCCCTCGGGCTCGACAGCGTGATCGGCAGCCTCGAGCCGGGCAAGAAGGCCGACATCGTGCTGATCAAGAACGACCACTCGCCGGTCATGTTCCCGGTGCTCAACCCCTACGGCCACGTCGTCTTCCAAGCCCAGCGCGGCGATGTCCACACCGTCGTCGTCAACGGCCGGATCGTCAAGCACGACCACCGGCTCGCAGCTGCTGACAGCCTCAGCCGGGCCCGTCGCGCTGTCGATCAGACGGTCGAGTACCTGCAGGGGCAGCTGGGCCAGGACGCCTGGGCCGAGGGCATGCACCCGGAGATCCCGGCCACGACACTGTTCGAGAATCCGTACACCTACACCGAGTACGGCAAGCAAGGCACGCAGCAGAGCTAGCCGGCTCATCGCGGGCTGATATCGCTGGCGAGCACGGCAAGCAAGGCACGCAGCAGAGCTAGCCAGCTCACTGCGGGCTGGTAACGCGGTGCCCGAAGCGCCAGCGTTATCAGCCCGCTCGTGCCGGGTCAGCTGATCCCGCAGGCCTGCGCGATCGCGACAGCGGCGCCTTCGCGGTTGCTGGCGGCCGGGATGCCGGGCCGCTCGAAGTAGGTCATGTAGATGTAGGCGGCATCGGTAGGGTTGGTCGCTGCGTTGAGCGCGGGGATGTACTGCGCCCACTGCTGGTTGTAGCTGAGCAGGGCGGTGAGCTGCGTCTGCAGATCAGCAGCGGCGTCCCCGGTCACGTAGCCGGCCGGGAGCGGCGTCCAGCCGATCAGGCCGCCGCCGCCGGAGCCGACTGACTCCGGGTCGCCCTGCGACTCCTGGTAGATGTTGCCCGCGACGCCCACCGCGCCCATGGCGGTGTAGCCGTGCGCAACGAGGAAGTTCACGATGGTCGCGTAGTTCAGCGGGAGCATTCCGGTGCCCGCCACGCCGCCAGTACCGCTGCATGCCAACGCCGGGGCGGCGGGTGTCGCTGGGGTGGGCGAGGCCGACGATCGCGCCGCCGCGGGGCGCGCCGACCCCCCGTGCTTCGTCCGGCTCGCGCCTGGCGTGGCACCGGCCAGCGGGCTCGCGAGGTCGCCGTCGATGTGCGCCGCGCCCGTC
>JASHOE010000119.1 GCA_030041275.1 Streptosporangiaceae bacterium | reverse complement strand
GCCGAGCTGTCCCCGGCCGCTGCGCAGCCAGTCGGGCGCGCCGGTGCCAAGGAACGCCCGCATGGAACGCCCGCGCGTTGGCAGCCAGCGGCGTTCTGGTTTCAGGCCGGTGTCGCGGGTACCAACACGTCATGCATGACCTGAGTCCCGCTACCCAGATGCTGAGCCGCGTCGTCGTGGACGTGAGCGATGGCCAGCTCAGTGCACCCACGCCCGACGGTGACGCAACGGTCGCGGACCTTCTCGATCACATCAACTCGCTCGCGCAGGCGTTCGCCGCCGCCGCGACCAAGGATGTGGCCGGCTCGCGCCCGGCGCCGCCCGCTGACGGATCGCGGCTGCCAGCCGACTGGCGTATCAGCATTCCGGAACGGCTGGCCCAGCTGGCGGCCGCCTGGCAGTCAGAGTCCGCCTGGACGGGCATGACGAAGGCGGGTGGCATCGACATGCCCGCCGAGGTGGCGGCTAGCGTCGCGACCAACGAGGTCATCGTTCATGGCTGGGATCTGGCCGCCGGGACCGGCCAGGCGTACACGGCCGATCCAGAGCTGGTCGAAGTGGCCACCGCTTTCGTCGAGCCGACGGCGCGGCAGAACCCCCGTGGTGTACCGGGTTTGTTCGGCCCCCCGGTCGAGGTTGCCGATGCAGCCACCCCGCTCGACCACTTGCTCGGCTTGACCGGCCGCGATCCGCGGTGGCAGCCCGCTGGCTAGGCGGCGCATTAGGGTGCTCGTCACAGCGCGGTGAGGATCTGCGGTCCGTCCGTGGTGATCGCGATCGTATGCTCGACGTGGGCGGCCCGACTGCCGTCGCCGCTGCGTAGCGTCCAGCCGTCCGGGTCGACCACATAGGAGTCCTTGCCGCCGGCCATGAACCACGGCTCGATGGCGATGACGAGCCCGGCTGGTAGTTTCATGCCCCGCCCGGCCTTCCCGTCGTTCGGCACGGACGGCGACTCATGCATGGTGTGTCCGACCCCGTGACCGCCGAAGTCGGTGTGCAGGCCGTACCTGGCCGCCCGTGCCACCGCGCCGATCGCCGCGGAAATGTCACCGATCCGGCTGCCTGGAAAAGCCGCGGCGATGCCAGCAGCCAGCGCCCGCTCGGCGGCATCGATGAGCCGGAGATCGTCCGGCCGGGGTGTGCCCACGGTGAACGAGACGGCGGCGTCGGCGGTCCAGCCGTTCAGCGTCGCGCCGAAGTCGAGGCTCACCAGGTCGCCGTCGGCCAGCCGGTACCGGCTCGGAATCCCGTGCAGCGCGGCGTCGTTGACCGACGCGCAAATCACGGCCGGGAACGGCGTGTGCGCGAAGCTTGGCTGGTAATACAGGAACGGGGAACTCGCGCCGCTGTCGGCTAGCACCGACCGCGCGATCTCGTCAAGTTCCAGCGTGCTCACGCCTACTGCTGCCTGCTTGCGCATCTGCGCCAGTGCTGTCGCTACGACCCGGCCTGCGGGTCGCATGGCGTCGATCTCCGCTGGCGTCTTCAATTCGACCACCAGAACATGGTGCCAGGTGGCAAGGTCCAGGCGCGCCCCTCCCCGCCGCCAGTCTTGCCTCCGAGCTGCGCCCGTGCGAACCGAGTCCGGTGAAGGTCCATCCGGGGCGGTGCCTCAGATGGTGGGCGGAACGGCGGGCGGCCGCTGCTCCAGCGCCTGCAGCGCGAGGCGGACGGCAGTGTCGAGCTGGGGATCGGCTCCGGCGGCCCAGTCGTGCGGCGCGATCGGCACCTCGACGTCCGGATCGACGCCATAGTTCTCGACACCCCAGCCGGAGTCGGTGAACCAGAACGCGTACTTGGGCTGCGTCACCGCCGTTCCGTCAACCAGGTCGTATTTGAAGTCGATGCCGATCACGCCGCCCCAGGTACGAGTGCCCACCACGGTGGCGATGCCGTAGGACTTCACCGCCTGCGTCACGATGTCACCATCGGATCCGGCGTACTCGTCGGCGATGGCCACAATCGGCCCGCGCGGTGCCTCAGCCGGATAGCTGGACGGCTCGTCGTAACGGGTGACATCCCAGCCAATGATGCGCCGGGCGAGCTTCTCGACCACCAGTTGGGAGGTATGGCCGCCGCCATTCTCGCGCAGATCCACGATCAGGCCGTCGTGCCGGAATTCGGCGAACAGGTCCCGGTGGAATTCCGCCCAGCCCGGCGACATCATGTCCGGGATGTGCATGTAGCCGAGCCGCCCGCCGGAGGCCTCGCGGACCGCGGCGCGCCGACGGTCAACCAGATCGTAGTAGCGGACCGCGTACTCGCTGGCGAGCGGCACAACAACAGCACGCCGGTCCGTTTTGTCCCGGCGCAGCGTGAGCTCGACGGGCTTGTCGGCCTTGCCGGCCAGCAGCGCGTTCGGGCCGCGGTCCGGGTCAACTGGCCGCCCGTCGACCGCGACGATGTAATCGCCTGGCGCCGCGGCGACGCCCGGAGCCGACAGCGGGGAGCGTGCGCCGATCACCGACGATTCGCCCGGCAAGATTCGCGCGATCCGCCAGCTGCCGTCCTCGGCGCGGTCGATGTCGGCGCCGAGGAGGCCCTGGGCTAGCGCCGGATCGGCGCCCGCGGCCGGCGGCGCGACGTAGGCGTGCGAGGCGCCTAGCTCGGCCTGCAGCTCCCACAGCACGTCATGAAGGTCATCTGTGGAGCCGAGGCGGTCAAGCAGGGGTCGGTAGCGGTCGGCCATCGCCGCCCAGTCCAGCCCGGCCATGTCGGCGCGCCAGAAGTTGTCCCGCATCAGCCGCCACGCCTCGTAATACATCTGCGTCCACTCGGCCAGCGGTTCGACCGTCACCCGGATCCGGTCCAGATCGACGCTGACAGCTTCACCGTCGGACCCGCCGGTGTCCGGCCTGCCGTTCACCGGCTTGATTTCCAGCGACTCGGCAGTGCGGTACGCCAGCCGGGCCCCGTCGGCGGACACCGCGTAGTCGTCCAGGGCCTCGACCTCGATCGAGCGCTTGCGCTTGGTGAGGTCGTACCGGACCAGCCGGGACTTCGGGTGCTCCTCGGCCGCGCCGATCACGGCCTCACCGAGCTCGCCCGCGCGCGGCAGTTCCAGCCAGACCACGCCATCCTTGGCGGCGCGGAGCCTGGCGTAGCGTCCCGCCTCCACCGGGAACGGCACGACCCGCTGGGCCAGCCCATCGACGTCGAGACTCACTGCCGGAGGGTCCGACTCGGCGCCCTGGGCCGCAGCGTCCTTGGCGGGCGCGTCTGCCTCAACGGGACGGCCGTTCAGCTCCGGAGCGAACGGCGACGGCGTGGTGGCCAGCAACGTCACCAGGTACGGCCGGACTCCTGGCAGGAACCCGAGATCAAAGTGGTGCGCGTCGTAGACCGGGTCGAACGCGCGATTTGACAGGAACGCGAGGTACTTGCCGTCCAGGGTGAAGGCTGGCGAGGTGTCGTCGAACCGAGGCGGGGTCACGTCGATGATGGTGCCATCGGCTAGCCGGGCCAGCCGGATGTGCGCGGCTTCGTGCTCGGGCCGCCACGCCTGCGACCAGGCCAGCAGCGCGGAGTCCGGCGAGAAGGCCAGGCCTGCCACCTCGGCGTTCGCGCTGCGCACGATCTCGGTGATCACCGGTTCGCCGTCCAGCGCTACTGTAACCAGCCGGCCGTCAGCGCAGGCAACCGCTGCCGTGCGGCCGTCCGGCGCGACCGCGAGCTCCAGGATCCGGCCGAACTCGCCTTGTCCGATCCGCCTCGGCGCCGAGCCGTCGGCGGGGATCACGTCCAGGCCGTCTTCGCCGCCGCCGTCTGACGCGCAGGCAACTGCCTCTCTGCCGGGGATGACTACCGGGAGGCGACCGCGGACCCCCGGCTCTGAAAGCAGGGCCCTGGCCGGTCCCTCCCGTCCCGGCAGCCAGTGCACGGTGCCGCGTACCTCCGCGCCAAGCACGCGGCCGGTGGAGTCCAGCGTGAACGAGCGCAGCTGCGATTTCGCCGAAACGGGATAGCTGGCGCGTCCGGAGCGGACTCCGCTGAGCCGGATGTCAAGCCGCACCGGCTCGGCGTCGAGCGACGCGAGCAGCCAGATCTCCCCCGCTTGCTGGTAGACCACGCGCTGGCCGTCGGTAGTCGCGTGCCGGGCGTAGTACTGGCCGAGGTCGGTGTGGCGGCGCTGGTCAGAACCGTCCGGGAGCGCAGAGTAGAGCGCGCCGGTCCCCTCGTGGTCCGACAGGAACGCGACCCTGGGCCCGACGAACATCGGGTTGACCAGGTGGTTGCCCACATCGGCGAGGATCCGCTGGTACGTCGAGCCGTCCGGCGAGTACCAGATCTTGCCACCGGTTCCGCCGCCGTAGCGCTTCCACCTTGCTGGCTCGGCGTACAGGGCGCTGCCAACCAGCACCGCGCCGTCGTGCACCGCCACGTCGCCCGTCGGCCCATAGTCAAGCCGGCGGGCTGGTCCGCTCAGCGGCACCGCGAACGCCCAGGTCTTCATGCTCGCGTGCTGACCGGTCCCGCTGACCACCAGCACCTCGTCGTCGCTGATCCAGCCGCGGACTGCCGCGAACCGGTCACCCCAGTAGGTGAGCCGGCTGACTGGACCGCCGTCCACCGGGACCGCGTACGCCTCGCGAGGGGTTCCGCGGCCGAGCGACCGCGTGCCGTCGCGAGTCGAGGTCCAGGCGACGTGCGTCGCTGACGGGTTCAGCCGCGGATGCAGGACGGGCGCCCGGTCGGCGGTCAGCCGCCACGCCCGGCTGCCACCCCCGCTCGCCGCCTCGGTCAGCGAGGCGAGCCAGACATCATCCTCCGCCGCGAAGGCGATGAGATCGTGTGAAAGGTGCGGGTAGCGCAGGTAACAGGATTCAGCCACGTGCCGACCCTATCGCCGCGCGGACGGCAGACTCGTCTGGTTTTGGGGGCTACGGAGAGTGCGGCTCGAAAGCCAACCGCGGGCGCGATCCAGCCCACAGGGAGTGGCATGGTCGTCGGGCTACCGTGGAAGAGCGCAGCGAGCCAGGTGGCCAGGGAGGACGGATGAGCGAAGCGACGGAGGTCAGGTTCCTGATCGTCGGGGCTGGCTTCGCCGGGCTGGGCGCCGCGATCAAGCTCACGGAGGCGGGTCACACCGACCTCATCGTGCTCGAGCGCGCCGCCGACGTGGGTGGCACCTGGCGGGACAACGTCTACCCGGGCTGCCGTTGCGACGTGCAGTCGAACCTGTACTCCTACTCCTTCGACCCCAAGCCGGACTGGAGCGAGACCTTCCCTTCCCAGCCCGAGCTGTGGGATTACCTGCGTGGTCTGGTCGCCAAGTACCGGCTGGGCGACCACCTGCGGTTCGGGCACGAGGTCACGAGCGCCTGGTGGGCGAACGGACGCTGGCGGGTCACGACCACGCGGGGCGACTTCGCCGCCAGATACCTCATCGCCGGGGTGGGTGCGCTGGCTGAGCCGTCGCTGCCGGACATCCCCGGCATCGAGCGGTTCCGCGGCACGATCATGCACTCGGCACGGTGGGATCAGAGCTGGCAGCCTGCGGGCCGCGCCGTGGCAGTCGTCGGCACCGGAGCGTCCGCCATACAGATCGTGCCGGCAATCCAGTCCGAGGCGGCGCAGCTGACGGTGTTCCAGCGCACGGCACCGTTCGTGATGCCGCACACCAACCGGCCGGTGCGGCGCTGGACGCGCACCCTGTACCGGGCCGTGCCGGTGACGCAGCGCGCCTCGCGGCTGCTGATCTTCTGGCTGCGCGAGATGCTCGTGCTCGGCTTCACCACGTATCCGAAGATGCTCAAGCGCGCTGAGGTGATCTGGCGCAGGCACATGGAGGGCGCGATCAGCGATCCGGTGCTGCGTGCCCAGCTCACCCCGACCTATCACCTCGGCTGCAAGCGAGTCATCCCGTCGAACGACTTCTATCCGGCGCTCGCGAGGTCCAACGTTGCCCTCGTCACCGAGAAGATCGTCGAGCTCCGGTCAGACGCAGTCGTCACCGCCGACGGGGCGACCCACCCGGTGGACACCATCATCCTCGCGACCGGCTTCCACGTCACTGACAACCCCATGTTTGGCAAGATCACCGGCGCCGACGGCCGGGCGCTGGCGACGGCGTTCGGCCAGACCTATCTCGGCACCGTCGTGCCGGGTTTCCCGAATTACTTCCAGCTCACCGGCGCCAACACCGGCCTGGGCCACTCCTCGATGCTGTTCATGATCGAGAGCCAGCTCGCTTACATCATCGATGGCATCGCTAAGACGGAGGCCGCGGGCGGCCGGTTCGAGGTCCGGCCCGACGTCGCCGCGGCCTACAACGCCAAGCTGCAGCGCAAGCTGCCGAGGACTGTCTGGGGATCTGGCTGCTCGAGTTGGTACCTGGACAGCAGGGGCCGCAATCTGACGCTGTGGCCCGGATCTACGGTTGGCTTCCGGCGCCGAACTCGCGAGTTCCGCGCTGCCGACTTCGTTCTCTCTGGGGTATAGCAGCGGGTGACAGCGCGAAGGGGGATGCCATGGCAGTCGCTGAGTTCGAGACCGCACTCGAGAAAGCCACGCAGATCGACCTGACCGCCACCGGGCGAGTGTCAGGGCGGAAGACGTCCCGCCCGGTCTGGTTCGTCCAGCAAGGTGACATGCTGTACCTGCTGCCCGTTTCCGGCTCTGGTAGCCAGTGGTACAAGAACCTGGTCACGACCCCGGCGATCTCGCTGGCGGCTGACCGGGCTACCTGCAACGCGACCGCGAGGCCGGTCACCGACAAGCGGACGGTAGGACAGGTGCTCGGCAAGTTCAGCGCCAAATACGGGGCGAGCCAGGTCGCGGAGTACTACCCGGATCAGGACGTCGCCGTCGAGATAGCTCTTCGCTAGAGGCCTAGCAGGTCCGGCCGTTTGGCCGCGATGCCGTCACCCGTGGAGACCCCGCGCACCCGCCGGCCGAGCCAGGGCGCTGCATATCTGCGCGCCCACGACAGATCGCCTCGGCGGGCCGCAAACCAGCTCGCGGCCGGCTGCGCCGGGAGCCGCTCGCGCCAGTCCTGCGTGGTCGGCACGCCGGCTACCTCGCAGGCGCGGAGGGCGACCCTCCGGTGCCCGTCAGCGGCGAGGTGCAGCCGATCGGGGCACCACTCCCTGGGGTCGGCGAGCACCTTCATGGACCACAAGTCGACGTGCAGGCAGTCGTATCGCTGGGCGATGTGCCGGAGCTGGGCGTTGTAGGCCGCTACCTTGCCGCGGACCAGCCGGATCAACGGGAAGCTGGCCGGGTCAAATCCGGTGAACAGCATGACGGTGCAGCCGGCCGATCGCAGGTCGGCGACGGCCCGCTCGAATGCAGCCGCGAGGACGTCCGGATTCGCTCCAGGCCGCAGCAGGTCGTTACCGCCGGCGGCGATGCTGACCAGGTCGGGCCTGATCCGGATCGCGACCGGCACTTGCTCCTCGATCACCTGGTCAAGCACCTTGCCGCGGATGGCAAGGTTTGCGTACGTCACGCCTGGCGACGCCGCGGCCAGGTAGCGAGCGAACCGGTCCGCCCAGCCCTGATGTCGTCCGTCCGGGTACGGATCGCCGATCCCCTCGGTGAAGCTATCCCCCACTGCGACAAATGATCCAAATAGCACCGCGCCAGGCTACCAACCCAGCGGGGATGATAATTGGACGCTCGGTGGCATGGCTCAGGTGTGACCCTGCTCGGTGCGGAGCTGCCTGAGCCACTCTTCGCTCGCGCTGGCGATGCGTGGCGGCACGCCAAGTTCGCGCAGCAGCGCGGCGGCGGCGGCCATCTCGTCGGCCCGTCGCGCCGCGTGCTGCATGCTGCCGCGCTCGAGCCGGTCAACCGTGCTCGCCGACGCAGCGGTGAGCTCTGCCGCGATGCTGTCCCGGATCCAGTCTTCGCACCCGGCGCTGCGAGCGGCCCGCAATGACTCGGTGACCGCCGCGGCCAGGCCCTTGAAGAACACACTCCGGACCAGCTTGCGGTCTGCCGCAGCGCCGGGCGGCCCGGCCAGCACCTCAACCGCGGCGCCCAGGCCGCCCAGCAGCCGGGCGTAGTCAAGCGCCGCAGGCCCTGCCGCCAGCATCGGCGTGTGCAGGCCCTTGCCGGGCACTGGGGACATGAGCGCGACGTCGGCGAACCTCGCGATCCCGGCCTCCGCGGCCAGGTTGGCGAGTTCTAGCTTGAGCGACGACGAGGAGGTGTTCAGGTCGGCGTAGACCGCCGTGAGCGACACGCCGGGCAGCGCAGCCTTGAGGGCGCCGACCGCCTCGTGCGCGGTGGTGAGCGACAGGACGACGTCAGCGCCCCGGCAGGCGTCTGCATCGTCTGCGCATGAGATCACCCCTGGCCCGCTCGGCACTCTCGGGTCGAACCCGCGCACGACCGCACCCGCGGAGATCAGGCCCGCCGCGATACTTGACCCGGCCTCACCCAGGCCGAGCACGGCGACGGTGAGTGGCACCCTCGTCATGCCCTCGTGGCGGCGGCCTTGAGCGCCTCGAAAGCATTGATGACGCTCTGCAGGTGCTCTTGCATGGCTCGCTCGGCCGCGGCCGGATCCCTGGCGATGACCGCTGCGACGATCGCCTCGTGCTGCGGCAGCGACACCAGCGCCCGGCCGGGCACCAGCGACAGCGAGAAGCTGTGCCGGACGGTCTGGTCGCGCAGCTGCTGCAGCAGCCGGGCCGAGGTCTCGTGGGCCGCGATGTCGCGGATCGCCCCGTGCAGCCGGGCGTTGAGCTCGCTATAGCGCAGCGGCTCCGCGGAGCCAACCGCGGCCCGCATGTCCTTCACGATGGTGCGCAGGCTAGCGGCCTCCGCCCTGGTGATGCGATCGGCTGCGCGAGCCGCCTCGAAGCCCTCGAGCAGCTTGCGCACCTGGGTGATCTCGATCGCCTCGTCCAGCGAGATGTCGCGCACCCGGGCACCCCGGTTGCGCTGGAACTCCACGAGACCCTGGGCCGACAGTTCCTGCAGGGCGGCTCTGGCGATGAACCGGGACGTGCTGAACCGCTCACACAGGTCGGTCTCGATCAGCCGCTGGTTCGGTGCGTACTCGCCCTGCAGGATGGCAGCACGGACCTCCTCGACGACCGCGGTACGCGGATCCTCGGCCATCCTGGTCATTGACCTCACTCCTGCACTGGCGGGGTGCCGTGGGTGTGGAACGACTCAATCGTCTTCAGGCCCCACGCTTGCCCCTTCGCGCGCTCGGCCTGGGTCCAGGTGATGGGCGCCCAGTCGGGCGCGAAGACCAGCCGCGCCGCGGGGTTGCACAGCTCGATCCGGTTGCCGCCCGGCTCGTAGACGTAGAGGAAGAAGGTCTGCTGGATGGCGTGTTTGTGCGGCCCGGTCTCGATGAATACCCCCCGGTCCAGGCACAGGTCCGCGGCCTTCAGGATGTCCTCCCTGGTGTCTGTCGCGAACGCGATGTGGTGCAGCCGCCCGCGAGAGCCGGTCCAGTCGTTGGTATACACCAGGTCGTAGGACTTCTGCGCGAAGTGCAGCCACTGCGCGGAGATCGTGCCGTCGTCCTGCCTGATTTGCTCGGTCACCCGGGCCCCGAGCGCGCCAGCGATGAAGTCGCCGTTGGCGTTGCTGTCGGCCGCCAGGTAATTGACGTGATCGAGCCTGCGGACGCTCACGCCGCGGCCGGGGAACGCCTGTGCCTGGTTCTTCAGCGAGGGCTTGAGCTCGCCCGTCGGCCGGAACCACTCCGACTCGAAGTACAGCTCGATCTCGTGGCCGTCGGGGTCGCGACACAGGTACGTGGGTCCGATTCCGAGGTCGCCCTCCTGCCATCCGATGCCCAGCCCTGCCGCCTCCACATCAGCCACCCGGCGCTTGAGCGCGTCCTCGCTGGCGGCGCGTAGCCCGGTGCGCCGCAAGCCGGATGTCTTGGCCGCGGTGAGCTTGAGGCTGTACTGCTCGTAGTCGTCCCAGGTACGCAGGTACACCGAGTCGCCGCTATTGCCGTTCTCGGTCAGGCCGAGGATCTGGGTAAAGAACCACAGGCTCTTTTCCGGCTCCGGCGTCAGGAGCTCCGCGTTCGCCAGGTGGGCGATGTCGTGCAGCAGGGGCATTGTGGTCTCCTCAGTTCGGCGGGCGCGTGGCACCGGGGAACACCGTCCCGTCGAAGAGCTTGCGAGCGGTGCGGATAACACCGGCGCTGCGCACCCGTGGGGGGGAGGCTGACGTATCGAGGTCTACCTCTACCTCCAGATGCCCGGTGGGATGCTCCACGTCCACCACGTGACCATCAGGAGGGAACGACGCGAGCTCGGCGCCGATGCCGTTCGCCAGTAGCGCGGTCGCGACCGTGACAGCACCGAGCACGCCGATCGAGGTATGCAGGCGGACCGGGATGAACGTGCGGGTGCAGATCACGCCGCCGGCCCTGGGAGCGCTCACCAGCGTGGTCTTCGGTATCGACAGATCACTGACATCGCCCAGCCCCATCAGCTTGCCGGCCTGCAGGCGCACCGACTGCACCCGGTCGGTCAAGTCCTTGCTCGCCGCGAGCTCGGGGACCGGTTCATAACCGGAGATGCCGAAGTCGGCGGCCCTGGCCACGACCACCGGCATGCCGTTGTCGATGCACGTGACCTGGACGCCGTCGATCAGGTCGCACAGGCTCCCGGTGGGCAGCAGCTGTCCGGTGGTGGAACCCGCGGTGTCAGCGAATCGCAGCAGAATCGGGGCCGCTGTGCCGGGGACCCCGTCGATGGCGGTCGTGCCGTCGTAGCACGGACGGCCGCCCGGCGTAGCGAACGTGGCGGTCACCACGCCCCCAGAGTTCACCATGGCGATGCGGGTGGTGGTCTGCTCGGGCCCGGCCTCGATCAGTCCGCGCTCGACGGCGAACGGACCAACGCCGGCCAGGATGTTCCCGCAGTTCTGCTGATCGGTGATGGTGGCCGCCTCCACGCCGAGCTGCAGGAACAGGTACTCGATATCGGCGTCGTCGCGCTGCGACGGGCAAACCACAGCGACCTTCGAGGTCAGCGGGTGGCCACCGCCGAGGCCGTTGATCTGCAGCGGGTGGCCGCTGCCCATGATGGCGATCAGCAAGGCGTCCCGCGCGGCCGGGTCGGATGGCAGGTCCGCGGCGACGAAGTACAGGCCCCTCGAGGTGCCACCGCGCATCTGCATGCACCGGATACCGCTGCTGCTGTTCATAACTCCGCCAGCTTGCTGAGGTAGGACTCGTAGTCCAGGTACTCGACGCCCTGCTCGGCCAGCACCGCCCGCAGCCCGTACCGGTCAAGGCCAAGCTCCCCCGCGGCGAAGGCGGCCCTGGAGATGTCCTCCTTCTGCGCCCGCGCGGTCGCGGCCGCCAGCGCGCTGGTGACCGCGGCCCGCGGCACCACCACCACGCCGTCGTCGTCCGCGATGACCGCGTCGCCCGGCGCAATGCGCTGACCGCCGATGCTGACCGGCACGTTGACGGCGCCGGCGGTCGCCTTGACCGTGCCTTGCGCGGACACCGCGGCGCTGTACACGGGGAAGCCCATGGCCTGCAACGCGGCCACGTCACGCACCCCGCCGGTGGTCACCAGCCCGCGCACACCGCGGCTGGCGAGGGACGTGGCCAGCAGCTCACCAAACGCGCCGTCAGCCGAGGGCGACGTGGTGGTCACCACGAGCACGTCACCTGCCTGGCACTGCTCGACCGCGGCGTGGATCATGAGGTTGTCACCTGGCCAGCACAACGCGGTCACGGCGATGCCGCCGGTCCGGATGCCCGGCCAGCGCGGCCGAACACCGGGGCCGAGGTATCCGGTCCGGCCCGCGGCCTCGTGCACGGTCGCCACACCGAAGGCTGCCAGCGCGTCGACGGAGCTCAGGTCTGCGCGCGGCCAGCCAGTGACGACCACGTTCCTCACTGCAGGTCCCTGGTCACCTGCGGGTAGACGCGCTGGTAAGCCTCGGCCATCGTGTTGTGGGCCAGACCCAGGTTCGGCCCTGCGTTGCGCCGCAACTGGACGCCGCGGCGCCGGGCAAGGTCGGTGTAGTAGTCCCACATGTGCTGCTGGGCGGGCAGGCATTCCATGGCCGCGCGCTTACGGTCGAACACGTCGGTGATGTCGAGCAGAACGTCGGGCTTGAAGTCGCATTGCTCAGGCTGATGCGGCTCGAACAAGAACACCGGCGGCGCTCCGAGCGGCTCGCCGGGGGCATCGTAGCCGATGGCCTGGGCGAACACTCGCGCCTGCAGCGCCAGCCGGCCGGCCGCCGGATGGTCTGGGTTGTACGGGTCGGCTAGTGAGTGCGTCAGCACCACCGTCGGCTCGACCCGCCGATACACTCGCACAATCTCATCGACCAGCTCCGCCGTCTCGCGCAGCGGGTAGTCGCCCGCGTCCAGAAACTCGATCTTGGCGCCGAGCACATCGGCGGCCTGGCTCGCCTCTTGCCGCCGGATCGCCTTGATCTCCGCCAGGTCCTTGCCATCCAGCCACGCCCTCGCCGACTCGCCGCGCTCGCCGAAGCTCAGGCACACCACCGTCACCGGGCTGCCGCGGGAGGATGCCAGCGCCATCGCGCCCGCCGCCCGCCAGACGAAGTCACCCGCGTGCGCGCTGATGACGAGCATCGAATCAGTCACAGCGAGCCCCACACCTCCTGCGCCGTCTCGACGACGAGCGCGAGCTTGGCCCATTGCTGGTGCGCGGTGAGGTCGTTGCCTTCTTTGGTGGAGGAGAACCCGCACTGCGGGGACAGGCAGAGCTGATCGGCGTCGATGAACCTCGCCGCTTCGTCGATCCGCCGCTTGAGGAAATCCTTGCTCTCCAGTTCGCCGCTCTTGCTGGTGACCAGGCCGAGGACCACCCGCTTGCCCTTGGGCACGAACCGGAGCGGCTCGAAGCCACCTGACCGCTCGTCATCCCATTCGCAGAAGAATCCGTCGACATTGAGGCTGTTGAACAGAGCTTCCGCGACAAACTCGTAGCCGCCCTCGGCGGCCCACATGCTCTGGTTGTTCCCCCGGCACATGTGGGTGGTGACGGCGAGGTCGGCTGGCTGGCTGGCCAGCGCCTCGTTGATGACAGCGATGTAGCGCTCGTGCTGATGCTCTGGGTCACCGCCGATCGCCGCGACGTGCGCCCGCTGGGCCGGGTCGTTGACGTACGCCAGGCTCGTGTCGTCGAACTGGAGGTAACGGCAGCCCAGGTCGTACAGCCGACGGACTTCCTCGGCGTAGGCAGTAGCCAGGTCTGTCCAGAACTGGTCCAGGTCGGGATAGACCGACTTGTCGATGGCCGATCGGCCGCCGCGGTAATGCACCATGCTCGGCGACGGGATGGTCAGCTTGGGCACGAGTGCGGGGTGGAGCAGCGGGCGGCCGCCCTCGGGTAGCACCGGGGCGACCGTGTCGCGAAGGAACGCGAACGCGTCGCCGAAGATCGTGTCTTCCAGCGTCAGCGGGGCGACGACGTGTGCGGACGGCGGCGCCCACTCGAACTGGCGGTCCTTGCTGTGGAACGCCACCCTGATGGTGTCGTCCTGGACCCTGGCGATGCCGCCTAGCTGGTAGATGAAGTCCATGTGCCAGGACTCGCGCCGCATTTCGCCGTCTGTGGCCGCGGCGAGCCCGAGCTCACGCTGGCGTCGGACCGCTTCGACGATGGCCCGATCCTCGACAGCCCGCAGCTCGCTGCCGGTGATGCGCCCCGCGGCTGCATCCTCGCGGGCTCGCAGCAGCTCAGGCGGCCGCAGCAGGCTACCGACGTGATCGGCCCGAAACGGCGGCCTGATCACAGTGGGCTGGTCTGTCGCGGTCTCCGGCATGCAGAACTCTCCTCGGGGCAGATCGTCAACAAGATTGTAGGCAATATAAGCATTCGGCCCAACGTGTGCCCTGCCACTAATCGGTGGCCGGCCCGCTGCCCGCCGGCGCCACGGCGGCGGCGGTCGTCGCCGCGGCG
>JASHOE010000118.1 GCA_030041275.1 Streptosporangiaceae bacterium | reverse complement strand
GCTGCGGAGGCGCAGAGTGCGGTGACGGAGCTGACCCGCGGCCAGCTCGCGGACCACGCCATCTGCACGGTGGGCGTGCTGTCCGCCGAGGTCGTCGGCCAGGCCGCGGCCATCGTCGGGAAGGGCGGCCAGGTCACGATCACGTCGGTCGGCCGGTCCGGGGACGAGCAGATCCGGCTCGCGGCCAACGGCTCGGTTACCAGCGCCGGATCCAGGGCCACGTGTTCGGCATGTGCAACCCGCTGTACGACATCCCGCGGCTGCATGGCCTGTACCGGGCTGGGCTGCTCAAGCTGGACGAGCTCATCACGCACCGCTACCGGCTCGACGAGATCAATCAGGGCTATCAGGATCTCGCGGACGGCAAGCTGATCCGCGGCGTGATCATCCACGATCGCTGATTGCCTTGCGCCGCCACGACTCAGCCGTTCGGCAGGTGAGATTGTTGACAATCCGGGCGCGGTGGCACGCGTGACCGCCCCAGGCGAATCGGTGCCGGCCGCCCCAGGCGATTCGGTTCCCGCAGAGCGTGGCGAGTGGTCGCCCGCCGACCCGGCCGCGGTGCTGGCCGGGGTGTTTGACGTGCGCGACCGCGTCGTCCTCGTCACCGGCGGTGCATCAGGGCTGGGCCTGGCCATGGCCCGGGTGCTGGCCGAGTGCGGGGCGCGCGTGGTCATCGCCGACCGGAACGCGGACAGGCTCGACGAGGCGGCGGCCGACCTGCCGTCCGTCGAGCGCGCGCTCGTTGACGTGGCGGATCCGGCTGCCGTCGATGAGCTCGTCGACGGCGTGGTTGACCGACACGGTCGGCTGGACGTGGCGTTCGCCAACGCCGGCATCGGGGCTGGTCGCGGACCGGGAGATGCAACCGGCCTGGTCGACACGTTCGACCTGGAGCTGTGGCGGCAGGTGCTCGACGTGAACCTGAACGGCGTTGTGCACACGGTGCGCGCGGCGGCGAGGCCGATGAAACGCCAGCGCAGCGGCAGCATCATCGTGACTGCTTCCACAGCCGGCCTGCGGCAGGACCCGTACGTCGCTTACTCCTACGTCGTGGCGAAGGCGGGCGTGGTCAACCTCGTACATCAGGCGGCGCTGGACCTGGCCCGGTGGCAGGTACGAGTGAACGCCATCGCGCCCGGGCCGTTCCGCACCAACCTCGGCGGCGGCGGCTCGCGTCGGCCCGAGGCGGACGCGCGCTGGGCGGCCGCCGTGCCGCTTGGCCGGATGGGCGACCCGGCCGAGATCCGCGGACTTGCGCTACTGCTGGCCTCAGACGCGTCCAGCTTCATGACCGGAGCGGTGTATCCGGTCGATGGCGGCCAGCTGCTGCAGTCCCCGCCACTCGGTCCGCTGCCTTAGCTCGGTCGTCAACCTGGGCAACACCGGTACTGGTGGCCGCAGACCTGCACGGCCACCAGTCGGTTGGTCAGCCAAGCCCGCACGGTCGTCGCTCCCGCCGTTGGCGTCGTCGCCCGGGCAGCCGCGGCTCAGTGCTGCGGGGCCAGCACCGGGCTGTTGTGATAGGCGGCGATGAGCCACTGGCCGTCGCGCTTCTCGAAGACCCAGGTCGCGTTGACCTTACGCAGGTCGTCCGGCACCTCGGTCTCGCCGGCGAACAGGATGGCGGATTCGCTGACGACGATCGCGCCGTCCCTGCCGACGAAGCGGATGCTGAGCTGCTTGTTGTAGGTCGAGCTGCCCTTGAGCGGGCCCTCGAAGCTCGCGGCCATGCTGTCGCGGATCACGTCACGGCTATCGCGGAGCGAGCCGGTCATGATGGCGGTCGCGTCCGGGGTGTAGTTGGCGACCATGCCGTCGGCGTCGCCGGCCGCCCACGCCTTGTAGGAATCAACCAGTACGGCCTGGATCGCGGTCTCGTCTTCTGCTCGGCTGTTCGACATCGGATTCTCCCTCGTGATCGGCTCGGCCGGGGTATTCCGGCGAACTCGTGAATACATACCGGCGGCGGGGTCGAAACTCATCGCGCCAGCGGTCAGGAATCTCGAAAGCCTGCGGATACCGCAGCACCAGCTACTCGGGGCGGCCCTGCCCCGCCGAGTCGAGCCGCGTCGCCAGACCGAAAGCCGCGAAGACCTCGGCATCCTGGAACACCGAATTGCGGCTGATGCCCTCGGCAGTGACGGTGAAGACCTGCAGTGTGTGCAGCTGGTATCCGCCAGCGACGCGCTGATAGGCGGCGAATCCTGGCTGGCCGCCGTTGGCCGTGACCTCCTGGAGAAGCCAGTCCGTCCCAGCCGCCGCGAAGACCCAGTCCATGAACAGGCCGTAGCTGCCGCGGCCGATGAACCAGTTGAGCATCGGCGGCATCTCCATGAGCACGTCCTCAGTGAGCAGCCGCTTGAGGCCCTCGACGTCGGCGAGCTCGAACGCCCTCATGTAGCGCTCGACCCACGCGCGCTGCTCGGCGGCAGCAGGCTCGCTAACCCGGTCCTGCTGGACCTCGGCCTCGCCCACGCGGGTGCGCGCCCGCTGCAGCGAGCTGTTCACCGACACGACGGTGGTGCCGAGGATTGCGGCCGTCTCGGACGCGGAGAAGCTGAGCACGTCACGCAAGATCAGCGCACCGCGCTGACGCGCCGACAGGTGTTGCAGGGCGGCGACGAACGCCAGGCGCAGGCTGCTGCGATCGATCACGGCGCCAGCCGGATCACTCACGTCGAGCAACGAGTCTGGCAGGGGCTGGAGCCAGGCATGCTCTCCCGGGACGAGCGGCCCGAGCGGATCCGATGGGCCCACCAGCCCTGACGGGAGCGGCCGGGAGCCGCGAACTTCAAGGGCGGTCAGACACACGTTCGTCGCGATCCGGTAGAGCCAGGTGCGCAGTGAGCTGCGAGTATCGTCGTACTGCTCGCGCGCCCGCCACGCTCTCAGGTACGTATCCTGAACCAGGTCCTCGGCGTCGTGAGCCGAGCCGAGCATGCGGTAGCAGTACGCCAGCAGCTCGCGCCGGAACGGTTCGATCTTGCGACCGAAGCCGTCTTCCGTCATCGTCACGTCGCGCCTCTCGCCGCTGCCGCCTCAACCCCCATCCTTGGCGACGGCGGCGAAAATCCATCCTATAGCCGGATAGATCGCCCCAGCCTGCGGCGGTGTCGGCTGCGGCCCAGGGTGAGTAGCGTGTGCGGGCGTGACTGACATCGTGATCCGCCGGGCCGGGGACGCTGATGTGGCCGCGCTGGC
>JASHOE010000117.1 GCA_030041275.1 Streptosporangiaceae bacterium | reverse complement strand
CGCGAAGCGCCTTCCCGCTGACGGCGGGCGGCCCATCACAAACGGCAGGCAGGCCCAGGGAGGGACGGCCGATCATGACCGTGCGTCGGGCACCAGACAAACCAGGCACCCCCGCCGATCCGGGCGGCCGATGATTTCCCCGGAGGCCTATGCGCCACCGGCTGCCTGCGACGCTGTTACGCGCTGCGGGCATGCGGCGTGCTTCCAGGTACAACTCGAGGCGGCACAGCCACAGCAGGCCCACCGGCGGGCGCTGGCATGTGCTTATCACGTCGCCGACGTCATTGAGGCGCTGCGTGCGTGGGCGCGTGAACACGACGTGGCCGATGGCAAGTTGACCATCCTGGCCATCGAACCCCGCGGACGGCAGCCAGAAGGAAGCAGCGATCCCAATGCCGCCACGCTGCGTGAATTTGCCTTCAGCACCATCCCGCTGAAGACGATCCCCCCCGGCCCCGCGCCACGCCAGGAACCCGGTAGCTAGGGTCGGTTTGATGAGCATCCGCTGGTACTCCGCAGTCGTCGACTGCCGGGATGTCGCGGCCCAGAGCCGCTGGTGGGCGGAAGCGCTCGACTGGCGGGTCGCCTACGAGGCCGCCGACGAGGTCGTCCTGGTCCCGCCGCACGCGCTTGAACCGACTCGTGACATTCCCCCGATGAAGCCGGGACCTGGGCTGGTCTTCGTCTCCGTGCCGGAAGGAAAGACGGTGAAGAACCGGCTGCACATCGACCTGGCGCCGTCGCTGGACACGGGGCAGGAGGCCGAAGTGCGCCGCCTGGAGGCTCTCGGAGCCACGCGGGCCGACGTCGGCCAGGACCCGGACGAGGTCAGCTGGGTGGTCATGGCCGACCCCGAGGGCAATGAGTTCTGCGTGCTCAGCGCGCGCGATTAGGGCGAGTCAGTCCAGCCGGGATGGCCGGTGCCGCAGCGCGCGGGAGAGGTCGGAGGCGAACGAGACAGCATCGGCCACATCCAAGGTGGCGAACGAGATCCTGACCCCGGGCGGCGCGGCGATGCGGAACCGCTGCCCGGGCGCCACCGCCCAGCCCGATGAGGCCAGCGAGGACGCGACGCCGTCCTCGTCGGTAACGGGCACCCAGCAGGTGAATCCGGATCGCCCGCTGGCGGTGATCCCGCGCTCGCGGAGCGCCGAGCGCAGCGCCTGGCCCCGCTCGGCGTATACCTGCGCCGCGGTATGCAGCGTCCGCGCCGCCGCGGGGTCGGCCCACAGGTCCGCGACCAGTTCCTGGAGCTGGTAGCTCACCCAGCCGGTGCCAAGCGCCTGGCGGCCCGCCACCCGCGCCACCGTCGCCTCGTCCCCGGCCAGCACCGCGAGCCGCAGGTCGGGGCCGAGCGACTTGGATACCGAGCGGATGGCTGCCCAGCGCTCCCGGCCCCCGCACACAGAGAAGACAGGCACGCCCGCGACCGGGCCGGCGTGATCGTCCTCGATCACCCCGGCACCCGGATAGCGCCGCAGCACCGCGCCGATGTCGGCGGCGCGGTCGGCGTCCCACGCGGCGCCGGTAGCGGCCTGGGCTCGCGGGGTCACGATCATCGCCTCGGCACCCCGGGCCAGAGCGATCGCCAGTTCGGCGGGCCGGATACCCAGCCCGTCGACCGGGACAGGCACCACGGTATAGCCCATGGCCGCTACCAGGTCGAAGGTCACCGCGTGGCCCGGGTCCTCGACGATCACCCGGTCCGAGGGCGCAAGCCAGGTGGCGAGGACCCGCTCGATGCCGTCAAGCGCGCCACCGGTGACCATGAGGCTGGTTGCGTCGATGCCGTCGGCGGCTAGCTGTCCGGCAGCCAGTTGCCGCAGCCGGGACGCCACCGGAGCTTCGGCGTACAGCCGCGGCGGCCGCATTGCCGGCCGGGGCGGCAACGCCGGCAGCAGAGCCGGATCGGGTCCGCCGGTGATGAGGTCGCGGGTGCCGGCCGGTGCGCTCAGATACACTCGGCTGCTGACCGGGGGAGCGCCCCGAATCCGGGTGCCGCCCCGGCCCGCACCCGCGGTAATGCCCCGTCGGCGCAGGTCGCCGTAGGCCGCTGCGACCGTGGTCGGGCTGACGCCTAGCTGGTCGGCCAGTTCCCTGACCGGGGGAAGCCGGTCGCCGGGCTTCAGCTGGCCGCCGCGGACACCAGCCTCGACGCTGGCCGATATTTCCTTTGCGGTACTACCCTGCGGACGATATCGTACCAGTATGTTCATAATACGTACTGTAACATTCTTCGGGACTCCGTGGGGCGGCCACAGGGACCATTCGTGAGCGAGACTTTCTCCGCCGAGGCCAGGCTGATCCACGCAGGCACCACCCGAGAGGCGGCCGAACCTACCGCCCCGCCTTTGGTACCGGCGAGCATCTACGTATCCGAGGGGGAGCCGCGGCGCGACCGCGCCTACGGCCGGGAAGGCAACCCCGGCTGGGAGGCGCTGGAGGATGCGCTCGGCGGACTGGAGGACGCGCAGGCGGTAGCCTTCGCGTCGGGCCAGGCGGCCTCGATGGCGCTCATGCTCGCGCTGGCCAGGGGCCGTGACCGCATCGTGCTGCCTACCGACGGCTACTACGGGGCGCGGGTACTGGCGGCCAAGCTCAACCCGCACGGCGCCACTGCGGTCCACGCCGACCTGCAGGACCTGGCCGCGGTGGCACGCGAGTTGAAGGCGGGGCCGTCGGTGCTGTGGGCCGAGACGCCTACGAACCCGCTGCTGCGAGTCTCGGACCTGGCCGGGCTGGCCGAGGTCGCGGCCGCGGCGGACGCGCCCATGATCGTGGACAACACCACCGCCACCGGCCTGCTTCAGCGGCCACTTGACTGGGGCGCGGCCGCTTCGCTTTACTCGCTGACCAAGGCGATCTCCGGCCACTCCGACGTGATCGCCGGCGCGGTGGTCAGCCGGGACGCCGAGTTGATCAGCGAGCTGCGAGGCTGGCGGACCAGCGGCGGCGGCATCCCCGGACCGTTCGAGGCCTGGCTGGCGCTGCGCGGGCTGAAGACCCTGCCGCTGCGGATCGCGCGCCAGTCGGACAGCGCGCTGGCCATCGCCAGCCACCTGGCAGGCCATCCCCGGGTCCGCGCGGTGCACTACCCGGGTGTTGAGCCGTCCACGCTGGCGCTGGCACAGCGCCAGATGCCCGGCGGCTTCGGCCCGCTGCTGTCCTTCGAGGTGGACACGGGCCGCGCCGCGGACCGGGTGGTGGCAGGCTCGCGCCTGATTCTCCCGGCGACCAGCTTCGGCGGCGTCGAATCGACCTGGGAGCGCCGCGCCAGGTGGCCGGGAGAAACGGCGCCGGACGGCCTCATCAGGCTCTCGGTCGGCGTCGAGCCCGCCGCCGACCTGATCACCGATATCGACCACGCCCTCAACACACTCCAGGAGGCCTGATGCGCAGGACCCGAGACGGCTACGAGATCGACGACGACCCGGGCCGGGTCAACGCCGAGGCCGCGGCGGCGTTCCTGACCAGCCAGGCCTACTGGGGCAAGTGGCGCGGCGCCGGGGACATCGAGGCCCAGATCGCCGCGGCGTGGCGGGTCGTGGGCGCCTACGACCGGTCCGGCGCCATGGTGGGGTTCGCGCGGGCGTTCGGCGACGGCGGATCCGCCTACCTGGCCGACGTGTACGTGCTGCCCGAGCACCGCGCGGCCGGGCTGGGCAAGGCCATCGTGCGGATGATGATCGAGGACGGCCCTGGCGCCGGATGGCGCTGGATGCTGCACACCTCCGACGCGCACGGCCTGTACCGGCAGTTCGGCTTCGCCCGGCCGAACGGCCGCTACATGGAGCGCCCGCCGGCGTCGGAACCCGGCACACCGGGGCGGCGAGCCGCGGCCACGGGCACGCTGACCGGCAAGGTCGTCCGCCTCGAGCCACTGCAGCGGGAGCACGTGCCCGGGCTGCTGGCCGCCGCGGCTGGGGGCGACGACCTGTTCCGCTGGACCCATGTCCCGCGGGACGAGGCCCAGGCTCGCCAGTACGTCGAGGCCGCGATCGCGGACAGGGAAGGCGAGAAGGCCGTCCCGTTCGCCGTGGTCCGGGCGCAGGATGACACGGTGATCGGCTCGACCCGGTTCTGGGGCCTCGAATACTGGCCCTGGCCCGACGGTGAGCACCGCACCGGACCTGACATCTGCGAGATCGGCTACACCTGGCTCGGCCCGGGCGCGATCAGGACCGGCGCCAACACCGAGATGAAGCGCCTCATGCTCACCCACGCCTTCGAGACATGGCAGGTCCGCTCGGTGTGCCTGCACACCGACGCTCGCAACCAGCGGTCGCGACAGGCCATGGAACGGATTGGCGCCCGCTTCGAGGGGATCTTGCGCTCGCACCGGCTCGGCGCCGACGGCCAGCCCCGCGACTCGGCGCGCTTCAGCATCACCGCGGCCGAATGGCCCTCGGTCAGCCGGCACCTGGAGGAGCTGACCGACCGCTATGCGCGTTAGGCCCCGGCCAGGCTGACCACCGTGGCGCCCTCCCGCGGCCGCGAGGCCAGGGAGCGCCACCAGGCCTGGCCCGACTCCGGCAGCGTGTAGATCGGGTCGTAGTACGGGTACTCGCGGCCGAGCGCCAGCCGGTCATCGGCCTCGATCGCGGTGTGGTAGTTCTTCGTCCAGTACGAGATGCCGCGTTCGGTGTCGTACCTGGCCACCTGGTGCACCCAGCGCTTGCCGACATAGGGCACGTCGCAGACGACCCGCGGGGTGGCGAAGCCGGGCAGGTAGCCCATGATGTCGTGCTGCAGCGACTGGCCCTCGGCCAGCGAAAGCCGCCAGTGCTCGCTGCCGGGGATCATGTCGCACATGTAGAAGTAGTAGGGCATGATCGAGGCCCCATCCATCAAGGTGAAGCACAAGTCGAGCAGCGCCCCGGCGGTGTTGTTCACCCCGCGCAGCAGAACGCCCTGGTTTCGCACATCCCGGACGCCGGCCTCGAACATGGCCCCGGCCGCCCGCGCCACCAGCGGCGTCACCGACTGGGCCGCATTCACGTGGGTGTGGATGGCGATGCTCACCCCGCGCGAGCGGGCCACCGACGCCAGCCGGGCCATGCCCGCGCGCACCTCGTCGGACAGCCAGTGCTGCGGCAGGCCCATCAGCGCCTTGCTGGCCAGCCGGATGTCCCGGATCGAGTCGATCTCGAGCAGCGAGGACACGAAGCCCTCCAGCCGCGGCCAGGGCAGGTTGGCCACGTCTCCGCCGGAGACCACCACGTCGCGGACCCCGGGCGTGCGGCGCAGGTAGTCCAGCATGGCGCCGAGCCGGTCGTCGCGGGCCAGCGCGAACTTGTGCTTGTCGGTCTGGGCCGTCGGGTTGCCGACCAGGTCCATCCGGGTGCAGTGGCCGCAGTACTGCGGGCAGGTCGGCAGCAGTTCGGCCAGCACCTTGGTCGGGTAGCGGTGGGTGAGGCCCTCGACGGCCCACATCTCCGCCTCGTGCAGCGAGTCGCGCTGTGCATACGGGTGAGAGGGCCAGTCGGTCCGCCGGTCGCTGAACGCCGGGATCATGTACCGGCGCACCGGGTCGGCGTAAAACGCCTCGGTGAACTCCGGGTCGGCGGGGGAGGCGGCCGGCACCATGGTGTTGAGCATCTGCGGCGGGATCAGCATCGACATCGTGGCCCGCTCGCGCTGGTCGCGCTCGAGGTCGGAGAAAAACGATTCGTCCAGCCCGGGTCCGGTGACCTGCCTGAGCTGCCGAGCGTTCTTGACGCAGTGCACACGCTGCCACTGCACGGACTCCCAGTCGGCCGCGGTCACCCCGGCCCAGCCGGGGAACCTGCGCCAGTCGGGCTCGGCTAGCTCTTGACGCTGGTAGACATAGGGCTGTGAGACCATGAACGAAGCCCTCCCATCTCTGCATGGTACCGAAGGACCTGCGGTACAAAACGTAGTGAGCCGTAGATTTTCCGGTCGTGTTGCCGTCAACGGGCTCGATCCGGCAACTGACAGGCAACAATATTTACGCTAGAATAGCCTCTAGACCGCAAAATCTACAGTTTCTGAGCCGTACAACAGAAGATTTTACCGAACGGACCATGGCATGACCACCTCGCTTCCGGCCTGGGGCCGGACCCAAACGCCGGCCTCACCGCTCGGATTGCACCGCGTGCTGGACCCGCCTGGCGTCCTCCCGCAGGCCGCTTGGCGCTTGGATCCCAACCCCGCGATCGCCCCCGACGAGGTCCGGGTCCGCGTCGACCGCCTGAACCTGGACGCCGCCTCCTACCGCCAGCTACGCGAAACCTACGCAGGCGACCCGGACAAGATCAGGAGTGCGGTCCTCGACATCATCGCCACCCGCGGCAAGATGCAGAACCCCGTCACCGGCTCCGGCGGCATGCTGACCGGCACCGTCGAAGAAGTAGGCCCAGCCTCACCCCTCGGCCTCCAGCCAGGCCAGCGCATCGCCACCCTCGTCTCTCTGACCCTGACCCCCCTGGTCATCACCGACTCCCTGTACCGCTGGGACACCAAGTCCGAACAAGTCCCCTGCGAAGGCCACGCCATCCTGTTCGCGAGGTCAATCGCCGCGGTCCTGCCAGACGATCTGCCAGTTCCTTTGTCCCTAGCCGTCATGGACGTCTGCGGCGCTCCCGCCCTGACGAGCCGCGTGGTATACGAGGGTGCCGTAGTAGCGGTCCTCGGCGCGGCCGGAAAGAGCGGTTCCCTCTCCGCAGCAGCCGCCCGCCAGTCCGGCGCCGCCAAGATCATCGGCGTAGTTCCAAACGAGGTTGAAGCCGCCTTGTTGCGCAACCCCCGGACCACGCAGGACGGAGGCGCCGAAGGTCCGGCGACGGGCGTTCTGCCTCGCCCGGCGACGGACCTCCGAGCGCCGCAGTCCCCCCTGGTAGACGAGGTAGTGATCGCGGACGCGAGAGATCCAGTCGGACTAGCGACGAAGGTGCAGGAAGCAGGAGGCCCGGCGGACGTGACCGTCGTGTGCGTAGACGCCGCCGGATGTGAGGGTGGCGCGATCCTTTCCACCGCCCCAGGCGGCACCGTGATCTTCTTCTCGATGGCCACGTCGTTCAGCGCCGCGGCGCTAGGTGCGGAGGGCCTGGCCGCCGACGTCAGCATGCTCATCGGCAACGGGTACGTGCCGGGGCACGCCGAGTTCGCGCTGAACCTGATCCGCGCCACGCCCACGGTGAGAGCCCTATTCGAGAGGCGGATCGAGCAGTGACCGGCAAGCTCAACCTCGATCCGGCGCTGGTAGCCGAGGCCCGCGAGCTGGCCCGGCGGGCCGGCCAGCCGGTGGTCGAGCTGGCCCGGACGCACACCACCGTGTCGGTGGAACGGGCCGTGCTGCGCCTGGCCGGGCTGGACGGAGCCGACGAGGACGGGATGCCGTGGGTGAACCGGCTCGCCGACGCGGTCCGCGACGCGACCGGGCTCGAGCACGGGGTCGCCCTGCCGGTCTGGGACGCGATGCTGACCGGCGGCTACCCGGATCTGCGCACGCTGGCCGTTGACGCCGCCGCGGGCCTGGTCAAGTTCCGCATCCCCGCGGGGCACGAGGCTGATGCGGCCAGGGAAACCGCGGCCCGTTCGGTAAAAAAAGGAATTTCCCGGATCGATGCCCAGCGAGCCGAGCGGGACCGGATGCTTGCCGTCACCGGCGACCCGCCGATGCCGTGGATTTACCTGATCGTGGCCACCGGGGACATCTACGAGGACATCCCGCAGGCCCAGGCGGCGGCGCGGGAGGGCGCGGACGTCATCGCGGTGATCCGGTCCACCGGGCAGTCGCTGCTCGACTATGTGCCGGAGGGTGCGACCAGGGAGGGGTACGCCGGGACCTACGCGACCCAGGAGAACTTCCGGCTCATGCGGGCGGCGCTGGACGACGTATCCCGCGAGCTGGGGCGCTACGTCCGGCTGACCAATTACGCCTCCGGGCTGTGCATGCCGGAGATCGCGGCGCTGGCCGGCCTGGAGCGGCTGGACATGATGCTCAACGACTGCATGTACGGCATCATCTTCCGCGACATCAACCCGGTGCGGACGTTCATCGACCAGCGGTTCTCCCGGCAGGTGCACGCCCGGGCGGGCATCGTCGTCAACACCGGCGAGGACAACTACCTGACCACCGCCGACGCGGTGGACGCGGCGCACACGGTGGTGGTGTCGCAGCTGCTCAACGAGTACTTCGGCCGCGAGGCCGGCCTGGCCGATGGCCAGCTGGGCCTGGGGCACGCGTTCGAGATCAACCCCGAGGTGCCCGACTCGTTCCTGCTCGAGCTGGCGCATGCGCAGCTCATCAGGGAGCTGTTCCCGGACGCTCCGCTGAAGTACATGCCGCCGACCAAGCACATGACCGGCAACGTGTTCGCCGGCTACCTGCTGGACGCGTTCTTCAACCTGTGCGGGGTGATGACCGACCAGTCGATCCTGCTCATCGGGATGATGACCGAGGGCATTCACACCCCGTTCCTCTCCGATCGTGACCTCGCGCTCGAGAACGTGCGTTATGTGCGGAACGCGGCCGGACGGCTGGGGGACAGTTTCGTGCCGGCGCCAGGTGGGTTCATCCAGCAGCGAGCGTCGCGGGTGCTCGCCGAGTCCGTCGGGCTGCTGCGGCGGATCTGCGACCAGGGCCTCCTGACCGCCATCGCCGACGGAACCTTCGGGATCACGAGGCGCCCGGCGGACGGCGGCCGTGGCCTGGAGGGGGTCGTGGGCCGGGCCGATGGCTACTTCAACCCGGCAGCGGAGATCCTGGACGACCCCGGAGCCGACCGATGAGCGGATCACGGGAGGTTCCGAGCGGTCGTGCCCCCGAGGCAGCACAGGTAGTGCGGCCATACGGAGACACCACCGGCGATGGGCGGGTCCAGGTGTCGTTCACGCTGCCAGTCCCGTTCGGCACGGCGACCGAGCGCGCCAAGGCCGAGGGCGCAGGGCTGCAACTGGCTGCCAAGATGGGGCTGGATCCGGCCATGGTCGTGCACGCCAAGGGGATGGGCCAGGACTACACGTTCTTCGTCGTCTACGGCCGCGTGTCGCACCTGGTCGACCTCTCGCAGGTGACGGTGACCGAACGGGAGTTTCCGCTGCTGTCGGCGGCCGAGGTGAACCTGCGAATCAGGACCGCGCTCGGGCGCAAGCTGGTCGTGGTGGGCGCGTGCATCGGCACCGACGCGCACACGGTCGGCATCGACGCGATCCTGAACGTCAAGGGGCACGCGGGCGAGAAGGGCCTGGAGTACTACCGGGAAATCCGGGTGGTCAATCTGGGATCGCAGGTGGCGGTCCCTGACCTGGTCGCGAGGGCGCTTGCCGAGCCCGCGGACGCGGTACTGGTCAGCCAGGTGGTCACGCAGCGCGACGCGCACATCAGCAACGCACGGGAGATGGCGGCTGCGTTCGGCGCGGCGGCTGGGTCGGCCGGGCGCCGGCCGCTCCTGGTCGTGGGCGGCCCCCGGTTCGACCCGGCGATCGCAGCCAGCCTCGGCGTCGACAAGATCTTCGGCAAGGGCACCACGCCCGGCGAGGTGGCGAGCTATCTTGCTCATGCGCTGGCGCCCGCGGCCACGGGAGGACAGGCATGACCGGCGCGGCGCTCGGCCTGACCGTGACGCACCAGCGGTACGTGCCGTACAGCCACGCGCACTACGGCGGCAGCCTGGTGGACGGTGCGTACGTGCTCGGCCTGTTCGGTGACGTCGCTACCGAGATGTGCATCAGGACCGACGGCGACGAGGGCCTGTTCGCGTCGTACTCCGACGTGCAGTTCCAGGCCCCGGTGCGCGCAGGCGACGTGCTTACGGTCTCGGCGACGGTGACCAGGGTTGGCACCCGCAGCAGGGAGCTATCGTTCGAGGCTCGCGTCGTGTGCCGGGCACAGCCTGAGCGCGGCGCGTCGGCTGCGGCCGTGCTCGCCGAGCCGATCGTCGCGGTGACCGCGACCGGGACCGTCGTGGTGCCGCCCGCCTGAGGCGCGCTAGCGCGACGCTGTCGCCTTGGGTGTTACAAGTCGGCGAAGCGGCCCTCGCCATCGGCGTAGGTATAGATCTCCGCGCCGTCCACCAGCGCCCGCTCGACGCGGCTCTGCACGTCAAGGGGGTCACCAGACCAGATCACAACGTCACCGTCTTTACCCGGCTCGATGGAGCCGAGCCTGTCGTCGATGCCGACGATGCGGGCCGGGTTGATGGTGAGCGCGTGCAGCGCGGTGTCGCGGTCGAGACCGTGCTTGACCGCGAGCCCGGCCTGATAGGCGAGGAAGTGGATCGGGACGACGGGGTGATCGGTGGTGATGGCGATGGTGACGCCCGCAGCCGCGAGCTTGCCTGGGGTGGCCAGTGACCTGTTGCGCAGCTCGACCTTGGAGCGGCTCGTCAGCAGCGGGCCGATGATCACCGGGATGCCCCTGGCCGCAAGGATGTCCGCAAGCAGGTGTGCCTCGGTGCCGTGGTCGATCACGAGCCGGTAGCCGAACTCCTCCGCTATCCGCAGCCCGGTGGCGATGTCGTCGGCTCGGTGGCAGTGCTGTCGCCAGGGGATCTCCCGGCGCAGCACCTTGCCGAGCGCTTCGAGCTTGAGGTCGCGGTCAACCGGCTTGCGCTCGTGGTCAGGCTTCTCCTGCTCAGCCTCGATCCGCTGCAGGTAGTTCGCCGCGTCGACGAGCGCGCCGCGGATGACGGCAGCGGTCCCGAGCCGGGTGCTCGGCGTTTTCTTCTGCTGGCTGTACACCCGCTTGGGATTCTCGCCGAGCGCGGACTTCATGCCCGCAGGGGCCTTGAGCAGCATCTCGTCCACGGTCCGGCCCCAGCACTTGAGCGCCGCCGTCTGCCCGCCGATCGGGTTGCCTGAGCCGGGGTTGACGTTGACCGCCAGGATCCCTCCGGAGATGGCGTCGCGGAAGCCGATGTCGGCCGGGTTGATGGCGTCGATCGCGCGCACGTGCGCGGTGACGGGCTCGGTCATCTCATTCGTGTCCTGACCAGCCCAGCCCTCGCCCTCCTCATGCACGCCGACGTGACCGTGTGCCTCGACGAACCCTGGCAGCACCCAGCCGCCGTCCGCGTCGATCACCCTGGCCTCGTCCGGGACGGCGACGTCGCGGGCCGCCGCGACTATCTTGCCGTCGACGATCAGCACCGTGCCGCCGTCGATCGGCTCACCCGTGATCGGGACTATGCGCCCGCCGACGATCGCTACCGCGCCTGCTGCCATCTGCACACTCCCTGCGTTGTCAGCGAACCATGTCAGCGGCAACCGGAGCAGTAGCCCGCTGATTCCGGTGCCGAGCAGCTCCGGGTAGGCATCGACAACCTGAAAGCGCCGCCGGCCTTGCGGCGGGCGGCGCTTTCAGTGCGTTCCGGTCGTTACACGTCGCCGAACGACTGAATCTCGGCGAGCTCAGTCTCCGACAGCTCGCGCGGCGCGTCGCCCTTCGCCACCTTCGCACGTTGCACGTGCTGCCGGATGCCCTCGACGACCTCCGGGTTTGCGAGCGTGGTCACGTCACCGACGTCAGCGAAGTTCGACACCGATGCGATGACCCGGCGCATGATCTTGCCGGACCGGGTCTTCGGCATGTCCGGCACGATCCACACGTTCTTCGGTCGCGCGATCTTGCCGATCTCGGTCTCGATCGCGACGACAACCTTTGACTCCATCTCAGGGCCAGCGTCATAGCCAGGCTTCAGCGAGACGTACATCTCGACCATCCGGCCGCGGATGTCGTCGATGACGGGCACGGCCGCGGCTTCGGCAACCTCAGGCACGGTCAGCGCCGCGGACTCGAGTTCCTTAGTGCCGAGCCGGTGACCTGCCACGTTGATGACGTCGTCGATACGGCCGAGGATGCGGTAGTACCCGTCCTCGGCCTCGAGGGCGCCATCGCCGCAGAAGTACGGCCAGTCGTGCCAGTCCTTGCTGTTCGGATCGGTGTTGTACTTGCGGTAGTAGGTGTCGAGGTACCGCTCCGGCTGGCCCCACACCGTCTGCATGATGCCCGGCCACGGGTTGCGGATGCAGATGTTGCCAGCCCGGCCGCTACCCCTGGGGATCGCGTTGCGGTCCTCGTCGTAGATGACTGGGAAGATGCCGAGCGCACCGGGTCCGCAGCTGCCCGGCTTCATCGGCTGCAGCCCTGGCAGGGTGCTGCCGAGGAAGCCACCAGTCTCGGTCTGCCACCAGGTGTCGGTGATGGCGGCTTCGCCCTTGCCCACGAAGGTGTAGTACCAGCGCCACACCTCGGGCTCGATCGGCTCGCCGACCGTCGTCATCGTCTTGAAGTGGTAGCCATACTTGAGCGGCTCCTCCGGCCCCACCTTGCGCAGCATCCGGATCGAAGTCGGCGAGGTGTGGAAGATGTTGACGCCCAGCTTCTCCGCGATCCGCCATGGCCGTCCGGCGTCGGGGTAGTTCGGCACGCCTTCGTAGAGCACGGTGGTAGTGCCGAGCGCCAGCGGGCCGTAGACGATGTAGGAGTGTCCGGTGATCCAGCCAATGTCGGCCAGGCACCAGTACACGTCGTCGGGATGAATGTCCTGGTAGTACTTCGAGGTGCCGGCCACGTACGCCATGTAGCCGCCGACGCTGTGCTGCGCGCCCTTCGGCCGGCCCGTCGTGCCGCTGGTGTACATGAGGAATAGCGAGTCGGTGGCGTCCAGGGAGACCGGCGCCACTTCCTGACCCTCGTACTTCCCGATCACGTCGTTGATGAAGAAGTCGCGGCCGTCGACCATCGGCATCGCGGACTGATACTCGCCTTCCCGGCGCCGCCAGATCAGCACCTGATCCACATCCTGGTCCTGGCGCTTGGCCTCAGCGACTGCCTCGTCCGCCTTGACCTTGTGGTCTTGCATCGAGCCGGCCCGGTAGTAGCCGTCCATCGTGATGAGCACGGTGCTGCCAGAGTCCGCAATCCTGGTTCCGCACGCATTGCCAGAGAATCCGCCGAACACCTGCGAGTGGATCACGCCGAGCCGCGCGCAGGCCAGCATCGTGACGACGGCCTCGGGCACCATCGGCATGTGCAGGGTGACGCGGTCGCCCTTCTTCAGCCCGGCGAAGTCGCTCAGCAACGCGGCGAACTCGTTGACCTGGCGCAGCAGTTCGCCGTAACTCATGTAGACCGTCGAGTCTTCTTCGAGCTCGGGTACCCAGATGAGCGCGGTCTTGTCGGGGTTGGCCGCCGCGTGCCGGTCGACGCAGTTGTAGGAAGCATTGAGCTTCCCGCCAACAAACCACTTCCAGAACGGCGCGGTGCTGGTGTCGAGGACGGTGTCCCAGCGCTTGTCCCAGCTAAGCAGGTCGGCATACTCGATGAAGCAGTCCGGGAACTTGTCCTCGGTAAACCGGTCAAGAATCGCCGGGTCGTTGGCGTTAGCCTGCTGCACAAATGCTGGCGGCGGCGGAAAATACTCTTCCTCGCGCCAGTGGACCGCGATCTGGGACTCAGAGACGTTCGAGGTCTCTTCCGTATCTGACATTCCTGCCCTCCAGGCCTTGAGTCATCCGCGCGCAGCACTACGCGCGGCCCGACAGGGTTGGTGTTACTCGCATGCCCATGCTGGCACAATCGGCAGGCACGCCGTGACGGAGCTTGACCGCGCCCGATCCGGGCAGGCAGCAATCCCCACATAATCCACAGCCTGCCGCAGACATCTATGTCATGGGCGCCCTCACACGTATGCGCGTGCCCCAATCGTAACTCCAGGGGACAAGAGGGAACAGGCCCGTCGGGATCACCGCCGCCCGAGCACCCCACGGGCACCAGTACTCCCGGCCAGGTTGACATCGTCGCGATCAACGGTATGTTGCTGCGCAGTCCAGCACCGGGCCAGCAAGCCGGGCGGCCGGCCGCGACCGTGACGCGGCCGCAGCGCCGACGGACGTTGTGTCGAGGGAGATGGAGATGCTGCGCTAACCGAGCGCCGCGTCACCGGCTACGACACCGCATCGGTCGGCACGTGCCCGCGCCCTCGCTGGGTTGGGGGGTTGGATCCGGGAGGGGCCTGGGGACCCAGTAGACAACGGAAGCTGCCGCTGGCAGCTTCCGGTCCGAAGGCTTCCCAGGCCCTCTTCCCTGCAGGTCAGCGCCTGCGCGCGCGCAGCGGGCTGCGCGCGCGGCGGTTACCGATCCTGATCACGCACTCTTACGCTGCCGGGACGGCCGGCGCTCTGTCGTGGCGGGCTGCTCCTCGCCCCGCTGGCCCCTGATGACAGCGAGCCGCTCCGCGAGCACTTCCTCCAGGTCTGCAACCGTGCGCCGCTCCATGAGCATGTCCCAGTGACTGCGCGGGGGCTTGACCTTCTTGGGCGTGGGCAGGTCGCCGGTTGCGGTCACGGCGAGGGCGCCGCATATCCGGCATTCCCAGTTGATCGGCAATTCGGCTTCGGCCGAGAACGGCACGGTGAACCGGTGACCCTTCGGGCAGTCGAAGGTCACCTCCTGACGCGGCGCCAGGTCCGTGTTGCGGTCGTTCTCGTAGCTCGTGGCTCCGAGCCGGGTGCCGCGAAGTGCTCGCTCGGCCATGTGATACTGCCTCCCCAGGCGTTGCGCCGTCTTCCTAACCAACGGTCAGGTCCCGGACAAGATTCCCGGCAAGCGGCAAGTCCAACCGCGCACATCCCGGTTGATCAGAGGAAATTCCGGCCTAGCCGCTGATTCTTGGCTGCCACTGCCCCCGGGCGAGGAGGATGTCGCGCAGCAACTCGGTCTCGTCGGTCATGATCCCGTCGATGCCGAGGTTCAGCAGGCTCGTCATGACAGCTGCTTCGTTGACCGTCCACACGTGCACCTGAAGGCCCGCCGCGTGCGCCCGGTCGAGAAACCGGCTTGTCGCCATCCGCACCGGGATCTGCGCGCATTGCACCGACAATGCGGTAAACCGTGCGGCGAGGGCGCGGGCGGGCAGCCCGGCCTTGAGGGCGCCGATGTCGGCCGGAGCGGCGGCCGTGCATACCGGGCGGTCCAGCTGCCGCCTGGCCGCTGCCAGCCGTCGGCCGGAGAAGGATGTCAGGCACACCCGGTCCCAGCAGTTCGTGCGGCGAAGCACGCCGACGAGCGGGCCGATCGCGGGTTCGTCCTTGACGTCGAGGTTGAATCGCACGTCCGGCCAGGCCATGAGGAGGTCGGCGAGGACCGGGATGGGCTCGGTGCCGGCGATCCTCGCGGCGGCGACCTGCGCCGCGGTGAGTTGCGCGATCCGGCCGGTCCGATCGGTCACCCGGTCGAGGGTCTTGTCGTGAAAGGCCACGACGGCGGCGTCGGCGGTGGCGTGGACGTCGGTCTCAAGGTAGGCGTAGCCCAGCGCGACCGCATGCTCGAACGCCTTCCAGGAATTCTCCGGGAATTGCCCGGCGCCCCCCCGGTGCGCGAAGGCGAGCGGGCGCGGATGGTCCAGGTAGCCGGGCTGCACGGGGCAGAATCTACGGGAGGGAACGGGCCCGCCGTCAGCCGATCCCGGTCGTCCATTCGCGGCGCCTGGCCTCCGCCAGGCCGATCGCGGCGGCCGCCGCGACATTCAGCGAGCCCACCTTTCCCGGCAGCGGGATGTAGGTGATCACATCGGCGGCCGCCAGCAGGGCGGCCGAGCAGCCATGATCCTCGTTCCCTACCGCCAGGCAGACATCGCCTGACAGCGGGGCCTCGTGCAGCGGTACGGCGTCGCTGGCCAGCTCGATCGCTACCACCCGGTACCCACCGGCGGCAGCTGCCGCCGCGGCGTCGGTGGCCAATGGCAGGTGCTCGAAGGAGAGCAGGCGGTCGGTGCCGAGCGCGGTCTTGCGAGCGGACGGATGGCCGGGCGCTGCAGTGTCGCCGCACAGCCAGACATGCCCGACGCCGAACGCCGCGGCGGTCCTAATGATGGCGCCGACATTGAACGGCTGGCCGACACCGTCGAGGAGGAGGCTGAGCCTCGCCTCAGTGCGGCGGCGCCAGTCGCGGTTGAGGCGCTTCACCTGAGTCATGCCGAGTTGCTGTGCTGCCCCGGGGGGGCGGCCGCCATAACCGCCGCGCGGCCGCCCGGTCACCGTCGCACCTCCAGGATCCGGTACCCGGCCCTGGCGGCGAACCGGGACGCTGCCCAGCCAGCCTGCTCGAGCCAGCGCTGCAACGAGTCCGAGCCGAGATTGCGCTGGACGACGAGGTAGGCGCTCGCGCCGGGCGCCAGTCGTCCCAGCCAGCTCGCCAGCAGGGTGTGCAGGCCAGGCTTGCCGATCCGGATAGGGGGATTAGACCAGATCAGGTCGTAGCTCTCCGGGAGCGGGGCGGCGTCGGGACCGGCTTGGTCCACCGCGACGCACCGGACGTTGGCGAGCCCCGCAGCAAGGGCGTTCCGCTCACACAGCTGGATCGCCCTGACGTTGACATCGGTAGCCCAGACCTGCGCTGCCGGAGCCCTCTTGGCGAGCACGAGGGCGAGCGGCCCGTAGCCGCAGCCGAGGTCGAGGAGGTCGCCGGCGGGCGGCGGGGGTGGCGCTGCGTCGAGGAGGAATCTGGTGCCAGGGTCGAGCCGGCCGGCCGAGAACACCCCTGAATCGGTCGCCAGCGCCAGATGCAGATCGTTCAGTACGACGTGCACGGTGCGCTGCCGGTGCGCCGCGACCGGCTGCTCAGCGAAGTACTGGCTGCTCACTGGAGCCGACGTCGAACTGCGCCAGCACCGGGGCGATATACGTGCGGCGCACCCAGCGCTCCACGACGAAGGTCAGGATCGGGATCGTGCCCGCGAGCAGCACGATGATCGTGCTGGGGCTGGCGACCTTCATGCGGACGGCCCTGGTCATCGCGAAGGCGACCACGATGTAGATGATGTACAGGACGCCGTGCAGCGTGCCGACGACGTCCGCAGGCTTCGCGTTGTTGCCCCAGATCTGCAGCGGCACGCAGACGAAGACCAGGATGCACAGCATGGTGCCGGTGACGTAGGCCATGGTTCGGTACGCACGCACCGCCAGGCGCACCACGTCAGGACGCACGACGGACCTCCTCCATCAGGATTCTCACCTGGCGGCAGACCGCGAGTTCAGCCTGGCCAGGTACGCATTGTAGGCGGCGAGCTCGGGGTCCGCGGCCGCCTCGTCGTCAGCCACGGCCGGGGTGTGCGCGCGGGCCGGGAGCTCCGGGGCCGCGGCCAGGTCCGGCACGGCCAGGTCACGCGGGCCGGCGGCCAAAGCGGTCTGGTTGCGCCACTCGTCGACAATCGTCTTGCCCCAGAAGATCACGCCGAAGATGGTGAAGATGGGCCACTCAAAGGTATAGGCCCAGCTCAGGGCGTTGCCGCCCTCCGCGCGATGGAATTGCCAGTCGCCAAGCCAGAGCATGCCCCAGGCGGCGACGACCGCGAACACGTGCCAGGCCAGCCACCGCGGGCTGACCAGGAAAAGCCACCGCGGGCGAGGCGTACCGCCGGTCATGCCATGAGCCTAGCCCTACTACGGAGCGTAGGGCGCGGCCGGAGGCCGTCTACCGGGTGATACGCCACACCTTGCTGACACCCGAGTCGCCCGGGGCGTGGTCGAACCTGGTCTCTGGGCGGGTGTCGACGTGGGTGTAGCCGAGTTTGACGGGTACCCGCTCGCTGGCGAGGTTGAGCTCGTCGTGGTGGATCTCTACGTGGTTGATGCCCGGCAGGGCGAGCGCTGCCTCGGTCAGCGCTCCTGCGGCCGCAGTGGCGACGCCGCGTCCGGTGTGCGCCGGATGGACCCAGTAGCCGATCTCAAGGCCACCGGGGTCAATGCGGGCGTGCAGCCCGGCGCCGCCAGCCGGCTGGCCGGCCGTCAGGATGAGGTAGTTGAACGCCGTGCCCGCGGTCCAGTCCGCCACCCCGCGCTGAACGAAGTCCTCGGCCGTGGCGAGGTCGTAGCCGCTGGTGGCCCACGGCATCCACGGACTGAGATGGTCAATCGACTCGCTCACCAGCCGCAGGCACAATTCCGCGTCGCCGGCCTGCCAGCGCCGCAGCTCCACGTCACCGTTGCGCAGGTGCTCCGGCGGGGTGTCCATCGGCTGATCATGGCCGCAGGACAGCCGGTGGCGCAACCGGGATTTGAGCCTAAGCCGGCGCTGCGTAATCGGGCCCGCCGATGCGTGTTACCGAGCGTGATCAGCATCCAGCCGGTAATAATCGGTCCCATGTCGTTTGCTGATTGGCTCGCCGGCCGCAAGCCCCACGCGGACCGCCTGCCGGACGGGATCGAGGAGCTCCGGGGCCCGTCTCGTGGCGTCATCGTGCTGCCACGGCACCTGGCGTTCCCCGGCCAGCGGGAGTGTGACGTCACCGACGACGCGAGGCGGCGCAACATGTACGGCGTCGTGCTGACTCAGGGCCAGCGCAACGACGTGGCCAGATACCTCAACCCGCAGCTGCTCCGGCAGGACTGGCCGCTGATCGCCGGGGCGCTCGACCCCAGGCTCCGCGGGACCTGCGAGCGGCGGTTCGGCCTCCGCCGGCCGGAGCCCAGCCGCGCTTAACGTGCAAGGGACTGGCCGAAGGGTCTGGCCCGCTGGTCGCGAGCACTACCTTGCCGAACTTGGCCAGGTCATTGCGGCACAAGGCGGCCAGGCTTCGCCCCCTGAGTCGATCGCGGCTGTGCGGGCCAGGCATGATATCGAGCAGATCACCCCGCTAATTCCGGCCCTCCAGCACCACACCTGACGGGGGAACCCCATGAGTGACGTGAACGCCGACATCGCCGCCCAGCGAGCTGCGACCGGGACCGGTCAGGCGTCGGCGCAGCGCGGCAACAAGTGGTGGACCCTGGGCGCTGTCTGCCTCGGGACCTTCATGCTGCTGCTGGACATCACGATCGTGACGGTGGCGCTGCCAGACATCCAGAAGGCGCTGCACTCCACGTTCTCGGACCTGCAGTGGATCGTGGACGCTTATGCGCTAACGCTGGCCGCATTCCTGCTGACTGCGGGCAGCCTCGCTGACATGTACGGGCGACGGCTGCTTTACCTGATCGGCCTCGTGATTTTCACTGGCGCGTCGGTGCTGTGCGGATTTGCCGTCAACACGATCATGCTGGAGCTCTCGCGCGGGCTGCAGGGCATCGGCGGCGCGATCATGTTCTCGGTGTCGCTGGCGCTGCTCGCGGACGCGTTCCGCGGCAAAGACCGTGGTATCGCGTTCGGAGTATGGGGAGCGATCACTGGCCTCGCTGTGGCCATCGGCCCGCTGCTCGGCGGCATCCTGACGTCAGGTATCTCCTGGCGGTGGATCTTCTTCGTGAACGCGCCGATCGGGGTCGTCGCCGTCGTGCTCACGGTGATGCGGGTGGCTGAATCACGGCTGCCGACGGCGAGCAGGCCGGACTGGCCAGGCTTCGTGCTGTTCACCGCCGGGCTGGCCAGCCTCATCTATGCGCTGATCGAGTCCAGCCGGACCTCGTTCACTGACGGTGTGGTGCTTGGCTGCTTCGTCGCCGCAGCCGTGCTGCTCTGTGCGTTCGTGCTGGTGGAATGGCGGGTCGCGCACCCGATGTTCGATCTCAGCCTGTTCCGGCTACCCACCTTCAGCGGCGGTCTGGTCGCGGCCTTCGGGCTCAGCGCGTCCATCTTCGCGATGCTGCTGTACCTCGTGCTGTACCTGCAGGACATCCTCGGTTACTCGGCCCTCGGCGCGGGCGTCCGGCTCACGATCATCTCCGGCGGCATCCTCATCACCGCGACGATTGCCGGGCGACTCTCCTCACGGGTGCCGGTGCGGCTGCTCATCGGACCCGGTCTCCTGCTAGTCGGCGTGGCGTTGCTGCTCATGCGCGGCCTGAACGCGACGTCCAGCTGGACCCACCTGATACCCGGCATGATCCTCGGCGGTCTGGCCGTCGGCCTGGTGAACCCGCCGCTGGCGTCGACCGCCGTTGGGGTCGTGGCGCCTCAGCGGGCCGGGATGGCGTCGGGAATCAACTCGACGCTTCGCCAGGTAGGAATCGCGACCGGGATAGCGTTGCTCGGGTCCCTGTTCGCGAGCGAGGTCACGAGCCAGCTGACCGCCAAGGCCAACGCGGTACCCGGGTTGTCAGGGCACGGCGCTCAGATCGCGTCGGCAGTGAAGTCCGGGCAGACCCAGCAGACGCTCGCCAGGCTGCCGGCATCGATCCGCCCGCAGGTCGCCGGCATCGCCCGGGCGGCCTTCACCGCCGGCCTCGACCGGATCCTGCTGGTAGCCGGCATCATCGCGCTGGTCGCTGGTGTGGTGTCGCTGCTAGCGATTCGCACCAAGGACTTCGTGCAGACTGGAGCAGAGGCACCGGGCGGCGCCGGCTGACGCCGGACTTACAGTTGCGCCATGCGGAAGTACGTCATCATGGGCGTGCAGGGCAGCGGCAAGGGAACCCAGAGCATCATGCTGGCCGGCGACCTCGACCTGGTGCACATCGCAGTGGGCGACATCTTCCGGTGGAATGTGCAACACCACACCAAGCTGGGTGCGCAGGTGAGGCGCACGATGGCGGCGGGCGATCTGGTCAGTGACGACCTGGCCGAGGGCGTGGTGAAGGACCGGCTGAGCCAGCACGACTGGAACTACGGATTCATCATCGACGGCTTCCCGCGTAATGAGCGGCAGGCGGAGTTCTTCCTGGAAAGCTACGACATCGACGGGGTCATCCACCTCGAGCTCCCGGACAGCGAGGTGCGTCGCCGGGTCATGGCGCGCCGGCACTGCGACGACTGCGGCATGGACTACAACCTCATCGATGCCAGCCCGCGCCAGGAAGGTAAGTGCGAGGTTTGCGACGGGAAGCTCGTCCAGCGCGAGGATGACACAGCGGAAGCGCTGGCGGTCCGGCTGCGCGATTATCACAGCAAGACCAACCCCGTGCTCGCGCTTTTCTCGCGCAAGGAGTACGTCGTCTCTGTCGATGCCCGGCCGCCCAAGGAGGAAGTCCAGCGGGCGATCAGGATTGCGCTCAACCTGCCGCCCTACCAGGGCTGACGGTCGTTAGCGGGGTAATGGCGATGCGAGTGGTCATAGCGCCGGATTCATTCAAGGGCAGTATCGGCGCAGCTGCGGCGGCAGCCGCGCTGGCGGCCGGCTGGCACGCGGCCCGGCCAGGCGACGAGGTGATCCAGGTGCCCTTGGCCGACGGGGGCGAGGGCACGCTGGCCGTGCTGGCTGCGGCCGATCCGGGCAGCCGCTGGCATCACGTCGTGGTGTCCGGGCCCGGTGACGGGGCGGTGAAAGCGGCCTGGCTTGAGATGACCGGGAACGTCGCCGTGGTCGAGCTCGCGGCGGCGGCCGGCCTGCCGCTGCTCGCCGAGCCCATGCCCCTGCACGCGCACAGCTACGGTGTGGGCGAGCTCGTCGCCGACGCCATCAACGCCGGCGTTGGAATGATCATGATCACGCTGGGCGGCTCAGCATGCACCGATGGCGGAACGGGGCTGCTGGCGGCGCTCGGCGCGCGTTTTCTCGACGAGGCTGGTCATCCGCTGCCGCTCGGTGGCGGGGCGCTCGGCCGGCTCGCTGCCGTCGAATTGTCCAGCTTGCGGCGGCCCCCGGCGGCCGGCGTCAGCTGTCTCACCGACGTCCAGGCGCCGCTGCTCGGGCCGACCGGGGCAGCCGCGGTCTTCGGGCCGCAGAAGGGGGCTAGCCCCGACGACATAGCCGTACTGGAGAACGGGCTGTTCAAGCTCGCTGGGCTGCTCGGCGGTGATCCGGCCCAGCCCGGCGCCGGTGCGGCCGGTGGCTGCGGATACGCGCTCGCCGCAGTGTGGGGTGCGCGCCTGCTGCCGGGTGCGGTGCAGATCGCGACGACAGTCGGGCTGCCGCGGGCCCTCGCCGGGGCGGACCTCGTCATCACTGGAGAAGGCCGATACGACGCGACGTCGCTGACCGGGAAGGTGGTCGGCACCGTCCGCGCCATGGCGATGCGCGCCCGCGTGCCCATGGCCGTGGTTGCGGGCTTGGTCGACGAGCCGGCGCTGGCAGGCCTCGGGCCGACGGCCCGATCGGTCGAGCTCACGGCGCTCGCGGGCGGCCAGCAAGAGGCCATGACCTCCTCAGCCCGGTGGCTTGCGGAGGCAGCCGGGCGGCTTGCCGTTGGTGCGGCCGGCTAGCAAACTAACCTGGGCTCGTGCGGGAGATAGTAGTTTTCAGCGGCAGCTCTCATCCGGCGCTGTCCGCGGAAATCTGCGCGCACCTCGACGTGCCGCTTCGGCCGGTGCGACTGACCCGGTTCGCCAACGACTGCCTGGAGGTGCAGCTTCAGGCGAACTGCCGGGAGCGGGATGTTTTCGTCATTCAGCCGCTCGGCCCTCCGGTTCAGGAAAACCTCGTCGAGCTGCTCCTCATGCTCGACGCGGCCCGCGGTGCATCGGCGGCCAGGGTCACCGCCGTCATCCCGTACTACGCGTACGCGCGGTCAGACAAGAAGTCCATGCCGAGGATCTCGATCGGCGGTCGGCTCGTCGCCGACCTGCTGGCAACCGCTGGCGCGAGCCGGGTGCTGGTGATGACCCTGCACGCGCCCCAGGTGCACGGATTCTTCTCCGTTCCCGTTGACCATCTGCATGCGCTGCGCGAGATCGCCACCCACTTCAGCCGGCTGGACCTTGACAACTCCGTCGTGGTATCCCCGGACCTGGGGAACGCCAAGAGCGCGGCTGCGTTCGCCCGGATCCTGCGGCTCCCGGTCGCCGCGGGGGCAAAGGAGCGGCACAGCGACCAGCAGGTGACCATTAGTTCCATCATCGGTGACGTGGCGGATCGCGATGTGATCGTGCTGGACGATGAGATCGCTCGGGGCACGACGATCATTGAGTTGCTCGACCGGCTGCGCGAGCGGAGTGTCCGGTCGGTGCGGATCGCGTGCACCCACGGCTTGTTCAGCGCCGGCGCGCTGAAACGGATCGCTGCGGATCCGCTGGTGCGCGAGATCGTGTGCACCAACACGCTACCGGTCGCCACCGACGGAGGCGTCGAGCTGCGGGTGATATCGGTCGCGCCCGCGCTAGGGGAGGCCATCAGGCGGATCCACGAGGGCGAGTCGGTCAGCGCTCTGTTCGGTGCCAGCTAGCGACCCTGGAGGGTGGGCTGCCCGGCACCCGCTTCCAGGCCGAGCAGGTAGCGCTTGCGATCCAGCCCGCCCCCGTAGCCGGTCAGGCTGCCGTCGGCGCCGATGACCCGGTGACACGGAATCACGATGGCGATCGGGTTTCGCCCGTTGGCGAGGCCCACGGCGCGAACCGCGGCCGGGTTGCCGATCTTCGCCGCGAGCTGACCGTAGGACCATGTGTCGCCGTACGGGATCTGAAGCAGGCAGGCCCAGACCTCGCGCTGGAACGGCGTGCCGACCGGGGCGAGTGGCAGGCTGAAGTCGGTAAGCCCGCCGTTGAAGTACGCGGCCAGCTGCATGGCCGCAGCGGCAAACGGCTCGCTCGCAGCGTCGGCCGCCGGACCGAGATCGTCGGCAGCGGGCTGATGCCGCCTGGCTCCTGCGTCCGGCGCGTCCAGGTACAGGCCGGTCAGATTGCCCTCCTCCGCCACCAGAGTGAGCGGGCCGATCGGGCTGTCGATGATCACGTGCGCTTGCATGCGTGCGTCCTTTGCTAGTCGGGGAGGTGATTGATGGCGTGCTCGGTTGCGGCCCACAGGTACTGGACCGCGTAGGAGCGCCACGGCCGCCACTCAGCTGCCCTGGCCGTGAGCGCGGCCGCGGTGTCAGGCAGGCCCGCCAGGCGCGCGCCGGCTCGCGCGCCCAGGTCGGACGCGGGGAACGCGTCGGGGTCACCGAGCGCCCGCATGGCGATCGTCTCGACGGTCCACGGCCCGAGGCCAGGCACGGTAGCCAGTCGCTCGCGTGCCTCGTGCCAGTCGCTGCCCAGGCCGAGGTCGAGCTGGCCGGCGGCTAGCGCCCGAGCCAGGGCCGTGAATGACTCGCGCCGGGAACGCGGCAGCGCTAGCGAGTCCTGGTCTATGGCCAGCAGCGCAGACGGCTCCGGGAACAGCCTGCTCAGTCCGCCGGCTGGGTCATCGACCGGGTCGCCGTGCGCTGCCGCGAGTCGCTCGGCGTGGGTGCGCGCCGCGGCGGTCGACACTTGCTGGCCGAGCACCGCACGCAGCGCGAACTCGGCCGCGTCAACGGTGCGGGGTACCCGCCGGCCAGGGCCCTTGCGCACCTGCGGTGCGAGCGCCTCGTCCGCCGACAGCAGCTCGTCGATGGCTATGGGGTCGGCGTCCAGGTCAAGCAGGCGGCGGCAGCGGGAGATCGCGCTAGCGAGGTCACGCAGGTCACTGATGGACAGCTGGCAGCTCACGTGATCGTGTTCTGGCCGCAGCGCCACGATCGCGTGACCGTGCGCCAGCCGCATCGTGCGCCGGTACGCGCCGTCGCGCCATTCCTCGACGCCCGGCACCGCGGTCGCGGCGAGGTGGCCGAACAGCCCGTCCGGCTGCAGCGGGGCGCGGAACGGCAGCCGGAGCGTGAGCTGGGTCAGGGCCGGAGTGGGCGAATCGCGACCGCCGCGGGCGCGCCCGGCCCGCTCGCGCAGCTCGCTAGGGGAGAGCGCGAACACCTGCCTGACAGTGTCATTGAACGTCCTGATGCTGGCAAAGCCGGCCGCGAACGCCACGTCGCCGAGAGGCAGCGTCGTGGTCTCGATGAGCAGCCGCGCCGTCTGAGCGCGCTGAGCACGCGCCAGCGCGAGCGGGCCCGCACCGAGCTCAGCACATAGCTGGCGCTCCACCTGCCGGACGCTGTAACCGAGTCGCCTTGCGAGCGCCGGCACGCCGCCGTCATCCATGACGCCGTCGGCGATGAGCCGCATTGCCCTGGCGACCAGGTCAGCGCGGATATCCCACTCAGGCGATCCCGGACTGGCGTCGGGACGGCAGCGCTTGCACGCCCGGTATCCAGCCTGGTGGGCCGCGGCGGCGCTGGGGAAGAACTGCATGTTCTCCGGCTTCGGCGGCGCCACGGGGCAGCTAGGCCGGCAGTAGATGCCGGTGGTGCGCACAGCGGTGAAGAACCAGCCGTCGAAACGCGCGTCCTTGGCCTGGACCGCGCGGAGGCACCGCTCTCGGTCGGGCTGAATCTGCACTGCTTGCATGTTCCCAGCCTCATGGATGACTGTCAGGTTGCTCTAGCGAAATTACGACATCGCTGTTACAGTCAACCATGTCAGAGGGATGATGTCGCAAATTCGCTAGCCGTGTTGCTTGCGGACGAGACTTAAGACGCGCGCTTGTGCAGGAGGAGCAGCAGGGCGTAAGGCTCGCTGCCTGGAGCAGCGTCAGCGGCGAGGTACTCGTCCGCGGTCGGGAACCTCTCGAGCACCTCACGGAACTCGGCGAGCAACTCCGCGAGTTGATCGGGTGTCAGCCACAACGGCATGCGCACGCCGTACAGCAGCGCGCCAGGGCCGGCCTCGTCGACCTCGGCTGCCACGGCCTCGACTATCGCCCGCATGATCGCGGTGTCCTCGCGAGA
>JASHOE010000116.1 GCA_030041275.1 Streptosporangiaceae bacterium | reverse complement strand
GGCAATCGGAATGCCGCACGGCTGTCGGGCCTCAAGGTTGACCGGACAGTGATCATCACCTTTGTGGTCACCGGCGCCGCGTGCGGCCTGTCGGGCCTGATCGACTCTTCTACCACCGGCTCGGGGTCGAGCGACATGAGCGGCCTCGGCGGCTCCCTGGCGCTGCTCGCGATCGCCGGCGTGGCGCTGGGCGGCAGCAGCATCTTCGGCGGCATCGGCTCGGTCTGGCGCACTGTCCTCGGTGTACTGATTCTGGGCATGATCACGAACGGCTTCGACCTGCTGGCCGTCCCGGACTTCTGGCAGGACACCGTGCGTGGGGTCCTGATCATCATCGCGGTCGCGATCGGCACCGTCATAGAACGACGATGAGTGCCGCCCCAAGGCGGCGCTTCACCACGCTTACTGGGGTGGTGACTGCTGCGCCCGGCTGCCCGGGCATGACTGATCGTGCCGTCGTCTCGCTGGCGCTCGCGACCTAGCCGATGATCCCGGCCAGGATTCGCACGGCTGACACCAGCGCTGCGGGTTCCTCGCCCGCGTAGCTGAGCCTCAGGTAGGCGGCCGACGGCTCGCTGGGGAAACTCGACCGGCCAGGATTGACGATGACGCCGCGGGCCGCGGCGGCTTCTGAAACGTCCAGGTCGCTGGCGCCCTCGGGCAGCCGCAGCCAGAGGTGCATGCCGCCCGCTGGGATCAGCTCGAGCTGGCATCCGGGCAGCAGTTCCGAGATCGCCCTGACGAGAGCGTCCCGGCGCTCACGCAACTGGCGGCGGACGGTAGCTAGATGTCGCGGCCAGCCAGGGGCAGTCAGCACGTCGAGCGCGATCTGCTGCAGGATCGGCGCAACGAACAGATCATCACTGATCCGGCCGCGGCGCAGTCTCGCCAGTACCGGCCCGCGGGCCGCGAGTCCTGACACCCGCAGCCCGGCGGCGATGGGCTTGGACACCGATCTCAGGTAGATCACGTGGCCATCGGGGTCGTCGCTGATCAGCGGCGGCGGCGACGGTGCACCGAGGTCGAAGTCCCGCATCCAGTCATCCTCGAGCAGGAACGCGCCGGCTCTCGCCGCGGCGATCAGAACCGCCTCATGCCGGTCCGGTGCGAGCACTGAGCCATGCGGATTGGCGTACCTGGGCTGCAGGTAGGCCAGCCGACTGCCGGTTCTGGCGAATGCGTCGGCCAGCGCGTCTGGCAGTACACCCTGTGCATCGCCGGGTACCGGAACAAGCACCAGGCCGGCGGCACGGGCGGCGGCCAGAGCGCCGACGTAGGTCGGTGACTCCACGATGAGCGGGTCGCCCGGCGCGCACAGGTGGCGGAACACCGCCGACAACGCGGCCTGCCCACCCGAGGCTATGACCACGTTCTGGTCGGTGAGCTGTCCGGGAGCAGCCTCGGCGGCAAGGAACGAACGCAGCTCAGGCAGGCCTTGCGATGGCAGCCGACTCCACCCGTGCGGGCGTCGCGCGGAGCGCACGGCCGCCGCGGCGAGCAGGCCGAGCGGTTGCAGTCGCTCGTCGGGGAATCCGCTCGCCATGCCGATGGTGTCCGGCGGCAGTGGGTCAACCAGGCGATCCAGGTCCGGTCCGAGCCCGGCTCGGCTGCCGAGCGCCAGTGTCTGCCAGGACAGGTCCGCAGCGGGCCGCGCTGCCCGCCTCGGCGCCGTGAACGTGCCGCTGCCTGGCCTGGTTACGAGCAGGCCGCGCCGGGCCAGTTCGGCCAGAAGCCGCTGCACTGTTGCTGGCCCCAGCTGGTAGCGCTGCTGCAGCTGCCGGTAGGAGGGCAGCTTGCTATCTGGCGGCAGATCCCTGATCAGGGTCTCTAGGCTGGCCTGCGCCGTCACGCCAGTGCTATCGTCATTCATGAAAGACAATAGAAGCACTTCTCGTCGTCACTGGGAAGCCTCGCCAGTGCTACTCGGCTTTCTCGGGGTGCTGTCTTTCAGCGTGACGTTTCCGGCGACGACAGCGGCCGAAGCATCCTTCAACCCGGTGATCGTCGGCGCTGGCCGGGCCGTCATCGGCGCCGCACTCGGCGCCGCGGTCCTGCTGACTCGACGGGAACGGCTGCTGCCACCGCGCGCGGCGCTCGGTAATCTGCTCGTGGCTGGGATCGCAGTCGGCCCGGGCTTCGGCCTGCTAGGTGCGCTCGCATTGCGACACGTCAGCAGCGTGCACGGCGCCGTCCTGACCGGCCTGATCCCGGCGGCCACCGCGGGGGTTGCAGTACTGCGGGCCGGCGAGCGGCCGAGGCTCGGATACTGGGCGGCGCTCGGGCTCGGGCTCGCCGTCGTGATCGGTTTCGCCGTGGTGCAAGGCGGCGGCGAGCTGCGCGCACCCGATGCGTTGCTGCTCGTGTCGATCGTGGTCGGCGGCATCGGCTACACCGAGGGCGGCATCCTGGCCAGAACGTACGGTGGCTGGCGGGTTATCAGCTGGGCGCTGATCGTTTCACTGCCCGTCAGCCTCCCTGTCACGATCGCCGCAGCAGCCCTCGGCCCGCCCCGTCATGTCACCGGCGGAGCCGCCGCTGCGCTCGCCTACATCGGGATCTTCCCTATGTGCCTGGGCTTCTGCGCGTGGTATCAAGGCCTGGCCCGAGGTGGCGTCGCGAGGATCGGCAGGCTGCAGCTAGCCCAGCCGGCCCTCACACTCGGCTGGTCAGTGCTCCTGCTCGGCGAGCGAGTCAGCGTGCTCACGGCTGCCGCGGCGGCGGCGGTGATCGGTACCACCGCCCTCGGCCGTCACGTCCGCGTCGACACGCCAGGCGAGACCACGGCCGGATCAGGTGAACGGACATCGGCGCAAGAACGGTTGGCGACGTAAGGCCGGCCGAACCCCGCGCATAGGATGCGTCGCATGCGTTTCAGCATCTGGCCAACCGCGGCCCAGTCGTGGGACGGGATCGTCGAGCTCGCCACGCACTGCGAGCAGACGGGCTGGGACGGCGTGTACTTCGCCGACCACTTCATGCCGAACAGCCAGGGGCAGGAGCCACTCGACGGGGACATGCTTGAGTGCTGGTCAGCTCTCGCCGCGCTGGCTGCACTAGTGCCGCGGGTCCAGCTCGGGTCGCTGGTCAGCAGCGTGACCTATCGGCACCCGGCGGTGCTCGCCAACATCGCGGCGGCGACCGATCAGATCAGCGGCGGCCGGCTCACGCTTGGTGTAGGCGCGGGGTGGCAGCTGAACGAGCACGCTGCCTATGGCATCGAGCTCGGGACCGTGCGCGAGCGCCTTGACCGCTTCGCCGAAGCGGTACAGATTCTGCGTTCCCTGCTCAGCCAGCCACGTACGAGCTTTTCGGGTCGGTACTTCCAGGTACAGGACGCGCCGAACCAGCCGGGGCCCGTCCGCGGCCGGCTTCCGCTGCTCGTCGGTGGCGCCGGGGAACAGCGCACCATGCGCATCGCGGCGCGGTATTCCGATCACTGGAATTGCTGGTCGACGCCCGACGTGCTGGCGCACAAGGTCTCGGTGCTCCGCGCCCACTGCGCGGAGGTCAGCCGCGACCCGGCCGAAATCCACGTCTCCACGCAGGCGGTGCTCTATCTGTCGACGGACCAAAGCTGGCTGGATGAGCGGCGGCAACAGCTGGCCGGGCGGCATCCGGTGATCATCGGCACGCCTGCGGAAGTAACGGACATCGTCCGCCAGTACGCCGAAGCCGGTGCGGACGAGCTGATCGTGCCCGACTTTTCGCTCGGCTCCGGAGGGCGGAAGAAGGAGACCTGCGACCTGTTCATCGAGCAGGTCGCGCCAGCCTTCCGCTGATCACCACCGAGCGGCCGCGCGCGGACGCGCCATGATTGCGTGCACTCCCAGCACGCCAGCCAGGCAGGCTAGCCAGGCAGTTTCGACGCCGGGCTGTCCGCCGGATGGAACACCCCGAGGACGCGCATCGTGTCCGAGCCGGTGTTCTCCAGGCAGTGCAGCAGCCCGGGCGCCAGGTGCACGCACGTGCCGGCGGTCAGCTCCCGCTGTGCGCCGCTGACGTGAGCGACCCCCGTGCCCTGCAGGACCAGCACCACCTCGTCGTAGGGGTGACTGTGATCCGGCGCGCGGCCGGGCGGGATCTCGCCAACGAACTGCGTGGCCACCGGGCAGTCGCGGCCAGGGCCGAAGAGCACGCGGAACTTCCGGTCTCCCGTCGTCTCCTCGGGGCAGTCCCGCAGATCACGGCTGAGCCACACCGCTGCGCCGATCCCGGCTGGTCCGGCGTTCGCAGCGCCCGACCCGGAAGTCTTCGCGGGCAGTTCGACGATGTCGAGACTCAGCCCGCCGGCGCCGCCGCAGTTCAGCATGCAGGCGGTACCGGCCGGAATCCACAGGCCACGGTCGGGCACCAGCTCAGGCCCGGGTGCGCCGTCGAGTTCGAGCCGGCCTCGGCCCCCGAGAACGAACCACAGCTCGCCGCCGGTCCCGGCCGCGCTGGCGTACCGGCCCCGCGGCGGAACCTCGGCCAGGCTGCGGACCAGGCCGGATCCCTCCGGTCCGGTGCTGGCCAGAACGGTGCGGCTGGCGCCGATGTCGGTCATGCCTGGCAACGTAAACGCGCCCGGCGCGATCGGTCAACCAGTGCCAGGGGTGCCAAGGCCCAACACCGTGCAGGCCGATGGCAACGGCGGGCGAGAACAGGGCCGAGCGCGCGGCGTGCTGAGCTAGTACTGGCGCGGAACGCAACCACGGGGGGCACGGCAGATGACAAGTCACGTGTCGGAGAGCCTGGAACGATACGAGCGCGACGGGTTTGTGATCTTCAGAAACGTGCTCGATCCAGGACTGATGGGGCAGGCGAGCGAGCACGTGGCCTGGCTCCAGGAGCGCCATCCCGAGCTGCGTGGCGAGGATCTCGGCAACCAGCTCGTGGCTGGGGATCCATTCTGGGTGCGGCTCGTCAGCGACCACCGCCTGCTCGACATCGCCGAGAACTTCGTCGGACCAGACATCGCCCTCTTCGCATCGCATTACATCAGTAAGCCACCCCGCACTGGCCGTCCCGTGCTGTGGCATCAGGATGGCGCGTACTGGCCCCTCGATCCGATGGTCGTCATCACGCTCTGGCTCGCCGTCGACGACTCGACGCCGGAAAACGGCTGCATGCGGGTGATACCTCGTTCCCATCGCGAGAATCTGCACGAGCTGCGCCCGCGCGCCGACGTCGACAGCGTCCTGGGCTCGGAATCAGCGACCGAGGTAGACGAGAGCCGGGCAGTGGACCTGACGCTGTCTGCCGGGGATGTTGAGGTTCACCATCCGCACATCATGCACAGCTCCCACGCCAATACCTCCCCGAGACGACGCTGCGGTCTGACCATCAGGTACATCCCCACCTCAACCCGGATCACGTCGAGCGAGCAGCCGTTTCCTTCTGCTCTGCTGCTGCGCGGAGCGCCCGGGGTGAACGTCTACCAGCCATGGCCCGAGCCGATCCCGGGCCAGAACTTCGGCCGGTCTAGCTGACCTTCGGCGTCGCCCGCAGGCCAGCATGCACGTACTTCTCACCGGTGCGCAGCTGGTAGAACGTGACCGGGCGCCACGTCTGCGTGTTCGGCTCCCTGACCACAAACACGTTCGGCTCGATCGGAACCATCGCGTACTCGGTGGTCGGATCGTGCATCAGCCTGGCCAGCGGGCCGGTGAGCGTAGTCCGCAGGACCGGACCGTCGTCCCCGATCAGTACCTCGAGTCGCGAGCTAGCGCGCTCGTAGGTGCCGACGTGGGGCTGCACATCCACTGACACTGGATCTGCGGGTGGTGACAGGGGCCGCTGCATGTCGACGTCGGCAAGCTCGGCGAAGATCTCGCGGTACAGATCCTGGTACAGGTCGCGCGTGCTGCCGCCGTTGGTGAGCAGCGTCACCGCCAGCCCCTCGTCGGGCAGCAGCCGCAAGAATGCCGACTGGCCGTGCGTGTTGCCGTCGTGCCCGATGAGCTGGCGCCCGTTCCAGCCGAACCGAGCCCAGCCGATCCCCCACGAGTCGCCGACCCTGGCTGGCAGTTCCGCTTGCAGCTGCGTCATGGCTGCTGCGCCCGCGGCGCTGAGCACCCTGGTTCCGTCGGGTCCGGCGCCTCCGGCCAGGTGCATGCGCGCGAAGCTCAGCAGGTCGGCGACGGTCGACGCGATGATGCCGGCCGGGCCCACGGACCGCGGCAGCATCCAGACCGGCACTCTCGACGGCTCGTCCGTTCCCTCGCTGACGTGTCCGACGGCTGCGCGGTGCAACAGGGCTTCTTCGGGCAGGGTGATCGTGTGCGTCAGGCCGAGCGCCGCAACGATCCGGTCCTTGATCGCGCTGTCCCACGTGCTCCCCGTCAGCTGCTCGATCACCCGGCCCGCGAGCACGAAGCCGGAGTTGCAATAGGACCAGGTGGCGCCCAGCGGATGATTTTGAGCCGCCTCGTCCAGACCTGCCACGTACTTCTCGACGCAGTCGTCGCCCCGACCGGTATCGGTGAACACGTCGCCGTCGATTCCGCTGGTGTGCGTCAGCAAATGCCGCATGGTCACCTGCTTGGTCACGTCCGGGTCGGCAAGTCGCAACTCGGGGAGTACCTCCGCGACAGGCGCGTCGAGGTCGAGCAGCCCCTCGTCCGCCAGTTGCATGAGCACTGTCGTCGTCCAGACCTTCGTGATGGACCCGATCTGGAACACCGTGTCCGTCGTTACCTCGACCCCGGTGTCCTTGTTCAGCACACCGACGGCCGCCTCGACCAGCTCGTCTGCACGTCCTGGCCGGACACGCAGAATGCCGAGCGCTGCACCTGGCACGTGATGCCGCTCCGCGAGCGCAGCGAGGCGGCGCTGCCAGTGCTCGGCATCGATGAGCGGACGGCGCGGCCCGCTCGTGTCGCCGGCGTACCGCTCGACCCAGTCGACCACCCTGCGGTTGAAGTCGAGCCGGTGCGAGGGCTTGCCGTCGAGGATGAACAGGTGCGACCCCTCTGGGTAGAGCACCAGCCGGGTCGGGACGCCGCGCTCGCGCAGCGCGGTATGCCATTGCTTTGCCTGGTCAACCGGACAGCGCAGGTCTGCGGCTCCGTGCACGATCAGGGTCGGCGTGCGCACGCGTGACACTTGCGCCATCGGAGACATGACGTCGTAACGGCCGTTGTCGTCCCAGGCCGGAGTCGTCAGCTCGTACTCGCTGAGGTAGTGTCCGGCGTCGGAGCTGCCCGCCATGCTTGGCAGGTCGCTGACGACGCCGCCAGCCACGGCCGCCGCGAACCGGCTGTCGCGGCTGGTCAGGTAGCAGGTCATGAAGCCGCCGTAGCTGTAGCCGGTCACGGCCAGCCGGCTGGCGTCGGCAATCCCCGCCGCGACGAGCTGGTCGATGGGCTCAAGGAAGTCGATGGCGTCGGCCTCGCCCCAGGCACCGCGGGCGTCCGTGAAAAACCGCTCGCCGTAGCCGTCGCTGGCACGCGGGTTGACAAGCAGGATGGCCCAGCCGCGCGCCGCCAGTTCCTGGTGGTACAGATGCACCTGATCGGCTGCGCCGTTCCATGCGTTGTGCGGACCGCCGTGGATGTCAAGCAGCAGCGGCCGCGGCCCCTCGATTGCCGCGTCGCGAATCAGCCAGCCGTGCACCACGGTGCCGTCGGAGATGGTGAACTCCCGCTCCTCGCGAATGAACACCTCGGTGTCGGCCATGCTCACGCCGTGCTCCGTGCGCACCGTCTGGTTGCCGGTGCCCAGATCGACGAGCACGACCTCGCCGTGGGACGTCGGAGTGCCGAGCACGATCGCCGCCGCGCCGCTGGCGACCGACATGCTGGTCACATTGCGGCCCGCGCCCGTGACCAGCGGGCTGGCGTCACCGCCCTCGACGGGCACGGCGTACACGTGGGTGCACCCGCGATCGCGGATGCAGAACACCACTGTGCTGCCATCCTCACTCAGCTGTGGCGGGGCCCCCGGGTATGCCGGACCGCCGGGCATGACGTTACGGTCAAGCGGCGCGGCGAGGTTCAGGACCGGGCCGCCGCCCAGCGGTACCCGAAGCAGACCATCGTGGCCGGTCGGCGGACCCTCCCTGCCGACGACGAGTAGCGCTGAGCCGTCGGCGCACCAGGTGACCGGCCCACCAGCCCCGGCCGGCAGGCCCACCAGCTCTGGCGCCGCAGCGATGTCGGCTGCGTCGATCACGTAGACGGGTGCACGCATGGTGAGGTCGGCATCGGGCGCGGTGACCGCGGCGAAGGCAAGCCGCGCCGAGTCAGGCGACCAAGCGGGTGCGCCCGCGTTCCAGTCGCCGCTGGTCACCTGACGGCTGTTCGTTCCGGCCAGGTCGAGCACGTGCAGATGCCGGCGCAGGGTACGCAGCAGTCCTGCGCCGTCGGCCTGGTAGTCCAGCCGATCCGTCACGATCGGCGCCAGCGCACGACTGGCCCGGGCCTTGTCGTCGTCGCCGGAGGTGGCGTGCAGGTCCACCGACGCGGCGAAGGCGATCTTCGTGCCGTCCGGGCTCCACACCGGCGCACCGGCCCCGAGCGGCAGCGTCGTCAGCTGCTCTGGTTCCCCGCCGGTCGCCGGGAGCAGCCACAGTTGCGGCGGCCCGTCCTGCGCCCGCAGGAACGCGACGCGCGTTCCGTCCGGCGACCATGCGGGTGCGGTGTCGGCTTGGCCGCGGGTCAACCGCTCCGGCTCTCCGGCCAGGGCGCCAACGCGCCAGAGCGACCGCACGCTCCGGTCAGCATCGACGTCGATCGTGCGAAGCACATAGACGATCTGGCTGCCGTCCGGGCTCAGCGCGGGCTGTTCCGGCAGCGCGAGTGCGGTCAGGTCATCGATGCGCTGGCGTCGGGTCACCGGCTTCTCCTCAGTCATCTCGGCGGTAACTCCACTCTGCCGCCGATCGACGCACCCGGCCAGTTCGCCGGGACACCCGCAGCAGGAAAACGGCGCGGCCGATCGGTCTGGTCGTCATGTTCGCGGGGAACGACCCAGCAGGTGGTTCGCCGCCCAGTCATGAGATCCGCAGCTGGGCGCGCAGGTCGTGCAAGGCCTGAGCGGTAGGCAGCGATGTGTCCGCGGCCAGACACCGTGGCTCCTCGCCGCCTGTCAGCACCGCCTGAATGTGTCGGATCGCAGCGCTGAATGACGGCTCGCCCGCCGGGGCCGCAGCGGCAGACTCGGTCTCGCGGCCGAGGATTTCGATTCGATCTCCGGCGGAGGGATGGAACGGGTTGCTCATCCGGACCTCGCCGTTGGTGCCGAGCAGTCGGGTAAACGTGTCATAGCGGCGGTTCATGCCGCACGACATCATGAGGCTGCGACCGTTGCCATAGCCGAGAACGGCGGTCGTCTCAAGGTCCACACCGTGGCCGCCGGGAACGCAGGCACCCCAGGCGCTCTGGTGCACGCCGCCGAACAGCTCGAAACCCAGGCGGATCGGATAGCAGCCGACATCGTTCAGCGCGCCCCCGGCCAGGTCAGGGAATAGCCGGATGTTGTCGGGCCGGGTGACCTTGAAGTGGAAGTCGGAATGGATCTCGCGCAGCTGACCGATGACCCCGCTCGCCAGGGCCGCCCGGACCCGTGCCATCTGCTCGTGGAACGGGAACACGAACGCCTCCCACAGCAGAGCGCCTCGCTGCCTCGCGACATCCAGGACGAGCTGCGTATCGGCGAGACTCCCGGTCAGCGGCTTCTCGCACAGCACCGGCTTGCCAGCCTGCAGCGCCGCGATCGTCCACTCGGCGTGCAGGGAGTTGGGCAGTGCAATGTACAGGGCATCGACGCCCGGATCCTCGATGAGCGTCCGGTATCCGGTGAGGGCGCGGGCGATGCCATTCTCGGCGGCGTAATGCTCGGCGGCGCGGCGATCACGGCTCGCCACCGCCTCGGCGGCCCCGCCGGCGTGCCGCACTCCCGGCAGAAACTGGCCCCTGGCGATGTTGGCGGTTCCCATGATCCCCCACCGCACCGGCCGGGCAGACGCCGTGCCCATCAGCTGGACACGCAAGCTGCATCGTCCGCCCGGCCGACCACGCCGACTCCAGCGCCACCGAGATCGTCTACGACACTGACCATGGATGGATTATGAGCCAGCAAAATCACGCACGCAGAATCGCCGCCCTATCGCCGCCGACGGCTCACGCATGACTACTTCGAAAAGAAGCTGACCACCGGCTTTCCGAGCGGCAGGGCCTTGCCGCCCACGGATTCGAGGGCGCCGCTGAGGTAGGCGTAGAACCCGAGGATCGCGAAGATCATGACAAACACGCCGCCTGCTCGGTACATCCCAGAAGACGTGCCCATCACGGCGACGGCAAGCAGCGCCACGCCCACCGTTCCGGCGCCCAGGATCAGCGAGTACACCAGCGGGAGCAGCAACGTGACCAGGAACAGCATGAAGATGGCTGCATCCCAGCCGATGAGGAACTGTCCGAGCGTGTGCGGGATGTCCGCTGCCGGGATGGCGTACCAGTTGTGCGTCAGGCCCAGCACCATCGCCGCGTAACTCAGCCAGAATCCCGCGAACGCGCCGAGGATCGTCGCGACGAACGTCTGCTGGAGTGAGGCAGCCCAGATCGTCGTGATGACCAGGCCCAGCCCGGTGCCGGCGTAGACGATCGGCTGCACGGTACCCGGCTGTACCGCGAGCGGCACGTTGCCGAGCAGAGAGATGCCCAGCACCAGGCTGCCAGTCGCGAAGACGAGCAGCCCAAGTACCGCCGGGTTACCGGCCAGGTGCGCGACTTGGACCGACTCCGCAGGCTGAACCTCTCCCTGTGAATTGCTGTCGGCAGCTTCCGCTTGCACTGTCATAGAGGCCTCCTGTCTGGTGGCCGCGCCACGACGGCGCCGACCGGGACGTTCGCGAACTGAGTCCGGACGGCGCCGGCTGGCGGCCCTGCAGCTGTGGCATCCGGGCCGTCACCGCCATACGGACTAACGATCACGTAGCGAACGGGCACAGCATTTCTCGCACCAGTATCACTGTCAAGGGCCTGCTTCGTCGCGCGGAAGTCTTCCAGCAATCGACGCACCAAGCAGCAAGGAAGCGCTCATATGGTCGATCGGGCGCCGCCTGGAGCGTACCGAGTATCGCTCGGCCATGTGTCCGCGATACGGACAAGCCGAGACTGAGAACCAATGCGTGACGTTGCAGGTCAGAGCTTGGCGCGCGGCGCCGGCCCGGACCGTGAGCCGGTCCGCGTTCCAAGGGGCCCGGAGGCGATCATCGCGAGCCGCGCCCCACAAGCCCGCGCAGAGTGACTATCTGCACCCGCCTCCGGGCCCCCTGGAACGCGGGCGGCCCGCCAACCCGGACGGCGACCACACCGAAGGACAGACCGCCCGCGCCGTGTCTCGCTACCCAGATGGACCCGTCCCATTCGCGCCGGGCCAGATCGAGGCGGGCGCGCCGGCGCGCCGGTCAGCGCGGCTAGCAGGGCCGTAACGGCTACGCCCCGGCAGTACCTTCGGATTGCTGCCGCAGCACCAGGCGCAGGATCTCCTCGGCGGCGTCCGCGGCGACGCGCGCCGTCAGCACATTCGTGTGTGCCTCGTCGAGATCCCCTAGGCCGATGCAGGTAGATGCCACGGCGATGTCGTGCGCGGCTACTTCAAGCAAGCGAGTCGCCTCGGAAGGGTCGAGCTGCCCGCCGGCTCGCGCTTGCGTGCTGCTTCCGCTCTGCTCGTGGACTGTGCTCATGCGATCGCCCTCCTCGTCTCGTGACCGTCGGCGACGGCGTGTGCCGCCTGCCCGTCCTGCTCTGATCGCCAGCCGGGCAACGGAACGCCCGCGCTCAGGCGATACCGCGATCGCAGCTACCCCGCCGTCTCAGGATTAGCCAGACCGGATCGTCCGCGTCCGGAGCGCCTAGATCCGCTCGAGGTCCGTGCCATCGAACAGCGGCTGGATCTCGAGCTGACCGACGTCGGCGACCATCTCGTCGTCTGCCGGGACTGGCCCGCCGACGGCCGCGGCTTCGAGCGTTGGCCGCAGGAGACGGGCGTCGCTGGAGGAGTTGAGAAACAGACCCGGTCGGCCGAGTACGTAACGCACTGCCCGAACCAGCGCCTCGCCGCCAGGCAGCGGCTCATACCAGCTGAACTGCTGATCCGTCCGCTGCGGCCAGCGGCGACGGGCCACCGACTTGATCGTCTGCACCGCCACGCCACGCTGCTCGCACACGGCGAGCAGCTCCTCCACATCAGACCGGTACTGGTCGATGGACATCAGCGCGTAGTTGTAAGGCAGGAGCACCGAGCTGAAATCGAACCGCTCGAGGCTCCGCAGGTGCATGCTGGCAATTCGTAGCCCGTGTCCGGTCACGCCAATAAACCTGGCGAGCCCCTCGTCTTTGGCCCTGGCCAGCGCCTCGACCGCGCCGCCAGGCCCGTGCGCTACCTCCCACTCGGCTGGCTCGACGAGGTTGTGAAGCTGGATCAGGTCGACGGAGTCAACGCCCAGGCGAGTCAGCGAGCGTTCAAGGCTGGCGCGTGCGCCAGCCCCGGTGCGCTCGCCCGTTTTGGTAGCGAGGAAGAACTCCTCCCGGTGCGCGGCCAGCCACGGCGCGACCCGAAGTTCCGAGTCGCCGTAGGACGCCGCAGTGTCGATGTGGTTGACACCGAACTCCAGCAGCGTCGCCAGGACCTGGTCGGCGCGATCCTGCTGCATGGACCCCAGCGCGGCCGCGCCGAAAATGACCCGGCTGCTCTTATGTCCGGTCCGGCCGAAGGACGCGACGTCAGTCATAGTCGGAGACTACCCACGCCCGCGGAAGATGGCGCTGAAGTACAGGTGACTGAAGCGTCTTGAGGCACCACGCGTCTGTCAATGCGCCGGCGCCGAGTGTGCGCACTTTCAGCGCGGCCGAAATGGTTAAGCGGCGAGCGCGCAGGGAATGGCCCCGCGGCGGAATAAGGCCACGCACGCGTGCGCGCACATGCCACCCGGCGCCTGCTCGCGTGGTCAAGCAAGGCGACGTCAGCAGGGGAACGGAGTGAACGCGCGGGGCGTGGCAGGCTGCATTATCGCCGTGGTCGCGCTGGCCTCCTGCGCACCAGAGCAGCAGTACACAACGGTCATTGTCGCGCCGTGGAATCCGGTGAGTGCGCCTTGGAACTCAACCCTCTGGGGCATCGCCCATCGCTACCACGTGGCTGGCGGTTATCAGACCCTGGCGCAATTTAACGGCATCTCCTATCCATGGCTGATCCGGCCGGGCGAGCAGATCAAGATTCCGACGTGAAGCGTCAGGTTCGTGACTACCTTCGCGGAGGGTGCACCGGTACCGTCGAGGGCAACGCCAGGGACGCTTGAGGGGGCTATCGGCGTGTACACAGCGCAGCATGCGAGCGACCACCCCGACCAGCCCGCCATTGTCATGGGCGGCACCGGCCAGACGGTTACCTTCGCCGAGTATGAGGCCGCCAGCAACCGGATCGCGCACCTGCTGCGTGCCGCAGGGCTGCGCCGCGGCGACCACATCGCGGTGTTCATGGAGAACTGCCCCGAGCTACTGGAGATCGAGGGCGGCGCCGAGCGCATTGGGCTGTACTACACCCTGATCAACACTTACCTGGCCGCCGACGAGGTCGCCTACATCATCACCAACTCCACGGCCAGAGTGCTTTTCAGCTCCCGCGCCAGACAGCCGGTCGCCGCGGCCGCCGCGGCCAAGAGCCCTGGCCTGGAGCGAATGCTGATGACCGGAACGGGCGAGCCCCCGGCCGGCTGGGAGTCCTTGTCCGTGGCGATCGCCGCGCAGCCGGACGGGCCGGTGCCGGACGAGTCGCTCGGCGCAGCCATGCTCTATTCCTCGGGCACGACGGGCCAGCCCAAGGGCATTCTGCGCGCGTTGCCGGAGGGCGGCCCCGGCCAGGCGCTGCCGGTGATGGAGTTCGTGAAGGCGATGTTCGGGTTCCGCGAGGGCATGATCTACCTGAACCCCGCGCCGCTCTACCATTCCGCGCCCCAGGCCAGCGTGGCCGCGTCGTTGCGGATGGGCTGCACGACCGTCGTGATGGAGCACTTCGACCCCGAACGGTGGCTGGCCCTGGTGGAGCGGTACCGGGTCACGAACTGCCAGATGGTGCCGGTGATGTTCGGCCGACTGCTGCGGCTGCCCGAGGATGTCAGGGCCCGGTACGACACCACCTCGCTGGAGTGCATCGTGCACGCGGCGGCACCGTGTCCGATCCCGATCAAGCAGGCGATGATCGAATGGCTTGGCCCGGTGATCACCGAGTACTACGGGGCGACCGAGGCGAACGGGTTTACTTTCTGCGACTCGGCGCAGTGGCTCGCTCACCCCGGCACCGTCGGCAAGGCGATCCTCGGTGACCTGCTGATCCTCGACGATGCCGGGCAGCCGTGTGCCCCGGCAACCGACGGGACGATCTGGTTCCGCGGCGCGACCGCGTTCGAGTACTTCGAGGATCCGGAAAAGACCGCCGCCAGCCGGCGTGAGGGTGGCATCACCAGCACGGTCGGCGACGTGGGCCATGTCGACGCCGAGGGCTACTTGTACCTCACCGACCGGAAGAGCTACATGATCATTTCTGGTGGTGTCAATATCTACCCTCAGGAAACCGAGAACCTGCTGGCCAGTCACCCGGCGGTGCTGGACGTGGCCGTGCTCGGCGTGCCCAATTCTGACCTAGGCGAGGAGGTCAAAGCGGTGGTGCAGCCCGTCGATGCGGCCGCCGCCGGGTCAGAGCTGGAGGCGGAGCTGATTGGCTACTGCAGGGACCGGCTGGCGCACTTCAAGTGCCCTCGCACCGTCGACTTTGTCGACGAGCTGCCCCGTTATCCGACTGGCAAGCTGTACAAGCGGCTGCTGCGTGACCAGTACTGGGCGGGCCACCAGACCCGGATCGTCTAGCGGCCCGCTGCCCGCACACCGGCGGGCCATCGAAAGCCGTGTCCTGCCGCGGATCCCGCTTAGCTGGCGCGGCGAAGGGCGCGCAGCACGATGTCGTGCGCGTGATGGGCAGCGGAGGCAGCCCCGGCCGGCCGGGGGCGCGTCTCGTGGAGCTCGATGTGCCATGCCGGTGAGTCGGCGAGCGCAGCCATGAAGTCCTCGATCTTGACGTAGGCATCCGGATCGAACGGTCGGCTGTGTCCTGGTGTTCCGGCAGACGTCCGCACGGACTCGAGGTCGTGGCTCACGACGAGCAGCGTGCCCCCCGGCGCGACGGCGTTCAGCAGGTTGTGAACGCCGCGGCAGTCGGGTGTCCGGGGAATCGACGCGTACTGTGCTGACACGAGATCGAACGTTGCAGCGCCGAACGGGTCGACGGCGTTCGCGTCGGCCCGGTGGCACTCGATCCGCAGGCCGCGGCGCCGGGCCTCAGCGCTGACCCGGTCCAGCGCCCGCTGCGAGATGTCGCTCGCAGTCACAGTCCAGCCGTGCTCAGCCAGCCAGCGCGCGTCGCCGCCCTCACCCGCGCCGACGTCGAGGGCGCGGCCGGGCGCGAGCCGACTGACCTCGTTGACGAGCGTGCCGTTCGGGTTGCCGCTCCACAGCGGCTCGCCCGCATAGCGGTGATCCCAGTCGGACTGGTTGCCTGATGGCCGTGCGGCGCACTCGATGTCGTCGCTGGCGAGGCTGAAGCTGATCATGGCGCCGATCCTGCTGCCGTCGGCGGCGGCCTGCAGCATCTGCTGGCTTGGATCGGTTGCGTTACCTGCTGCATAGACGCCGGCTACTGCCGTCTGCCCGGCCGGGTCCACCTCGATGAAACTTCCGAGCCCTGTCGGGTGCGCGGCTGGCTTCAGACCGAGCGGCGCTAATGGCTCGGCGCGGACCCTGAACCGGCAGCCGACCACGATTACGTCGGCGTCAATGGATCCTTGGCCCGCTAGCTCGACGGCTGTCACGTGCCCGTTGGTACCGGCGACGACGCGGCTCACCTTCCCCGTCACGACCCTCACGCCGCTGGTTCGCAGCGCGTCGAGCGCAGAGTCGTCAACATCACCAGGATCATGCAGCACCATGGTCAGCTCCGCGCTGAGGTGGCGGAACAGGCCGGTGGTGTGAGCCCCCATCGGGTGGGTGACGATCTGGACGATGCGCTGGTCGCGGACCTCGTAGCCGTGGCAGAACGGGCAGTGGATGACATCGCGGCCCCAGTGCTCCGCGAGGCCGTCGATGTCAGGAAGCTCGTCAACCAGCCCCGTGGCGGCAAGAACCCGGCGGGCATCGATGGTGTGGCCAGCCGCGAGCTCGACACGGAAGTCGCCCGATTCTGAGCGGCTCACGCTTGTCACGACGCCGTCGAGAACCTCGCCGCCGTAGCTTCGGACCTCGTCGCGACCAACGGCGATCAGCTCGGACGGAGGACGTCCGTCGCGGCCGAGGTAACTGTGCATATGCGCGGCAGGGGCGTTGCGCGGCTCCCCGGCATCGACGACGATCACGGACCTGCGCTGCCGTCCGAGCTGAAGCGCGGCTGCAAGCCCAGCCGCTGACCCGCCGACGATGCAGACGTCGCAGTGCCGCTGGACTGTTGGGGTGGTGGCGTCGCTGCTCATGGCATTACGATAGGCTGCCTAGAGAAAAGCGCAAGGCTTCTTGCTATATTCGCAAGAGAGGCCATGCAGGAGGTCCGATGACCGACCTGAACGAGATCGAGCAGGTGGTCAGGACTCGGCTGCGGAGCCTTCGGACCACGCTCGGCATGTCGCTCGACGAGCTCGCCGCACGCACCAACCTCAGCCCGTCCACCATCAGCCGGGTCGAGACCGGCAAGCGGGGTATCAGTCTCGACGTCTTGCTGCCGCTGGCAACAGCGCTGCAGGTCAGCCTCGATGAGCTCCTCGACGTTCACCGCGACGACGATGTGGTCATCCGCCCGAAGCCGAACAGCTCCGGCGAACGTACAACGTGGATACTGAGTCGGCCAACCGACAGCATGATCGCCGTCAAGTTGCGGATCGAGCCGACCCGCAGTCTCCACGATCTACGGGTCCACCCCGGCCACGACTGGTTTTTCGTCATCACCGGCCGGGTGCGCTTGTCACTCGGCGACCGCGAGATCACCGTCGAGGCCGGCGAGTCCGCTGAGTTCGCGACCATGACGCCACACGCCCTGGCCGCCATCGACGGTCCAGCGGAGCTCATCATGATCTTCGACCGCGACGGCCAGCGCGCCCACGTCCATCACGAAGCCGCTAGCGAGCCGGCGCCCTAGGTTTCGTCAGACACCGGATTCGATTGGGTCCACCGTGATCTGACCGGCTTCGTTCCTCGCCAGCCTGAGCTGACGCTCATGAATTCGACCCGCACCTGGCACGGGTCTGCAGCCCCGTTGCGCAAAGCGTTCGGCAGATCGGGGATCTCGCGCTGCTCGACCTCGGTGACGAAGGCGACCTTGACGTCCGCGCCAGCGCTGAGCAAGAGGCCGTTCTCGGCGTGGGCGATTCCCCCGTCGTCCGTCAAGACGGCAAGCTTGCAGGACAGGTCCTGCACCGGGCGGCTGGCCCTGCGCACCCGGAAATTGCCTGCGGCTTGGATCATCGCGGGCGCTGCCCCGTAATTGGCCAGGTACATGCGGCAGACGTAATGCAAGTGCTCGGCCAGCAAGGCGCTGAGCTCCGGGAGAGCCTCCCCGGCGATCTGAAGGTCCGCGGTGAGCACCTCAGCCAGCCGTTCGAACGACTCCCGAAGTAGCGGGCGGTCCAGGAACCGCAAGGCCTGAAAAAAGCCCGGCAGCTCCTGCTGAGCAACTGGCCACTTCTTCAAGTCCTTGGCCACCACGATCGGGCTGCCGGGCAAGCCGAACTGGTACGACCCATCCTCAGACTGCGGGAACATAGGTACGTCAGCTGGCGGCCTGCCCGCATCCTGCCACTGCTGCTGTAAGACTCCGATGCGCTTACTTTGTCGAACCAGCTCATCATTCGTCGCCATGGCCCGCGCGTTGGCCGCCACCATGAGGAACTTGTCGAACAAGGGCATCCGGAGCGGGGACCCCAGGGCAGCTTTGAGCTGAGCGTCATCGTCGCCTCGGTCGATGGCGGTCACCACCTCGGCCACAGCGTCCCGCAGCGGCTTGCCGAGATCCTGAAGCTCCGCGCACGCCTGCACCGCTTCCCTGACCAAACTCAGCTGAGCCACCGCAGCGCCGTAGGCAGCGAGGTAAACCGACTTCGAGAGCAGCTTGGCAACAGACCCCGGCACTGTCACCATGCGCTGGTCGCCGAACAGCTCCCACGTATATGAGAGAGGCACGGCGTACAGCCGAGCGCGCTGGCGCCGAAGCTGATACCAGGTGGCCGCGAGCCCGGAAATAAGAGCAGCCGCAACGGCGACGATAACCTGCATGACCCCCCCAGGCCCAACGTCGTACGTTAATTAGTCAAGCACACTGCAATGCGTTATTACAGAGCAAATGAGAATGCACAGCCGCCCTCGCCGCCGAGTACCTAAACGTGATGGCTCATGCAATATTGCGCCGCCAAAACTAATTCTGTGGTGGCCGCCCAATTGGCCTCAGATCGGCTCGAGCGGGTGCGCGGCCAGGAAGGACAACACGGCGGAGCCCGCGGCTTCTGTCGCGTCCGTGACGTACATGTGTCCCGCTCCGGGCAGGACGACGAGGGTCGCGCCCGGTATCAACCGCGCTAGCTCCTCCCCGTAGCGCACTGGGACGAGCAGGTCGTCGGACCCATGGATGATCAACGTCGGTGAGCGGATCGAGCGCAGCCGGAGTTGCGAGCCCTCGTAGTTCTGAACGGCCCGGCGCTGGGCGCGAATACCCTCCGCCGGGCGACGCAGCGAGTCGAGCAGCCGGACGTCCTCGGCGATCAAAGCCGGGTCTGTCGCGGGACCGTATACCAGTGCCTGTGCTAGCGCGATCGTCCTCGCCTGGCGTCCCCTGGGGAGAGCAGGAAGGAGGCGACGTATCACCGGTCGGAAGGGCACCAGCCGCCTGGCAGCTTTGGTAGCGGTGCAACCCAGGATGAGTGCGCCCACCCGATCGGGATTCTCGAGGGTCATCACCTGAGCGATGCCACCACCCATCGACGCCCCGTACACATGCGCCCGAGTCACGCCTGCTGCATCGAGGACCGCCACCGCGTCGTCGGCCATATCCGACAGAGTCCACCGCGACAACGTGGTTGCCGTCTGGCCCACACCCCGGTTGTCGAACGTGATGACCCGAAACCGCTCGGTCAGAGCCGGGAGGTGCCTGGTCCACATCTGGCGGGGCCAGCCCAGGCCCATGACCAGCAGCAGCGGTTCGCCCGACCCCTGCTCCTCCCAGAAGATCTGAGTATGGCCGCGATCAGCTACCGGCATCGGGCCCCGAGACGCGTTGCGCAGCTGATCGTGGGAGTCAAGTCATCTCCTCACCAGGTGTTAGCTCAGGTGAGCGTGGCAGACCCGCTAGGCGACGTCAACGGCCCCGTTCCCGCCCAAGGTCGCTCGCTCTGTCCTCCGCGCCCTGTCGGCGTTATGTTGGCGCCGTGGTGTCCGGCGGCCAAGTCGCAGCGTTCGCGCTGGCTTCACTCGTACTGATCGTCATACCCGGCCCTGGCGTGCTCTTCGTTATTGGCCGCGCTCTGGCGCACGGGCGCGGCACCGCTCTGGCCTCGGCTGCTGGGCACGCGGCGGGGAATGCGGTCGTGGCCGTGTGCGTGGCACTAGGGGTTGGCACGATCGTGGAGCGCTCGGCCACCGTGTTCACGGCGATAAGACTGGCGGGCGCGGTCTACCTGGTCTGGCTTGGCATTCAGGCGTTCCGCCGGCGCGGCGAGCTCGCCGCCGTGCTGGCCAGCGCGGCTGGGCCGCGGGGCACAGCGCGCTCGGCCAGGGAAGGGCTCATCGTCGGCATCACGAATCCGAAGGCTCTGATCTTGTTCGCGGCGGTACTGCCCGGGTTCGTCGACCGCGCTGCGGGTCACGTCCCTGCCCAGATGCTGATCCTCAGCTCGATCGCAATCGTGATCGGCCTGACCTCGGACAGCTGTTGGGCGCTGGTCTCCAGCACCGTCCGCTCGTGGTTCGCTAGCTCTCCCCGCCGTCTCGGGCTTGTCGGCGGAGCAGGCGGCCTGGCGATCATCGGCCTCGGAGTCACTCTGGTGCTGACCGGCCGCAAGGACTGACAACGGTGCAAGGCCAGGCAGTGGGATCTGTTGATCATGGACGGGAGCAGACTGATGACGGGACCGGTGGCAGGCGGAGCCGAGCAGTTCGAGGCGAAGCTGGGCTCGTTCGTTCGGGAGAAGAGGCTCTACGGAGCCGCGGCCGGCGTTGTGCATGGCGATGAGCTCGTCTGGTCCGGAGGCGCAGGGTTCGCGGACCTGGCGTCCGGACGTCCGAGCGGGCCGGACGTGCTGTACCGCATCGCTTCCATCACCAAGACCTTCACCGGAACCGCGATTCTGCAGCTGCGAGACGCGGGCAAGCTCGACCTCGACGACCCGGTGGTCAAGTGGCTGCCCGAGCTAGCCGATAGCGCGAGTCCGGAGAAGATCGGCGGCGTCACGATCCGGCGCGTGTTGTCGCACGAGTCGGGGCTGGTAAGCGAGCCGCCGGGAACCGATTTCATGGCCCTGCCGCCGAGCTACGAAGGAGTGGCGGCGCGGAACCTGGCGCGGGTCGGCGAGATCTTCCTGGCGGTGCCGCCGAATACGCAGCTCAAGTACTGCAACCTCGGCTACCAGTTGCTCGGCGAGATCGTCAGCCGGGTTGGCGAGATGCCTTATCCGCAGTACGTCGCGCAGCGCATCCTGACCCCCCTGCAGATGTCATCGACCGGTTTTCAGCCCCTCGATCCGGCGCTCGCGGGGCGGTGCGCGGTCGGTTACAGCGGGCGTGCGTACTCCGACGAGCTGTCCGTCGCACCGTCCATGCCCCTGGTGTGGGCTGAGGGTGGGCTGTGGTCGACGGTGGCCGATCTCGGCCGCTGGCTGTCATTCCAGCTTGCGGCGCATCCAGGTCCGGTGGGCAGCAACAGCGCTGTTACTGACTCGCCGGTGCTGTCGGCCGCGACCCGGCGGGAGATGCACAAGCCGCGATACCTCAGCGACGAGGAATGGTCGAGCGCGTGGGGCGTCTCCTGGTACTCAGTGCGCAAGGACGCCGTGACGTGGGTGCAGCACTCCGGGGGCCTCCCCGGCTTCGTGTCGAACGCCTGCTTCGATCGCGCAAGTCGAGTGGGAGCCATCGTGCTGGTGAATGGGGAGGCTGACGCGCCGACACTTGCCATGGCGCTAGCGGCTCGAGCCCGCGAACTGGCTGAGGCAGCACCGCCGCCGCTGGCGGCGCCGGCGCCAACGCCGCCGGACCTACGGCCACTGCTCGGCCTGTACGCGCCGGCCGACATGAGCTTCCTACTCAGAGTCGAGTGGCGCGACGGGGAGCTCACACTCGTGGCTGGTGACGGCCCGGGCGAGGCCATGTCGGCAGAGCGCGGCACCGACGCTGACAGCTTCGTGGTGGCGCCGGGATTCCGGCAGTCGGGCGAGCCGCTGGTGTTCCAGCGCCGCGCCGACGGGCTGGTGACCTCGATGCGGATCGGCGGCGGCTCGCTGGTTCGGCTCGACCCGGTGACGTGAGCGCCATGCGCACCCTCTACCGTGACGCTGCCCTCGCCGACGGCACCGGGCCGGAACTGCGCGTACGCGTGAGCGTCCTCGTCGCCGACGACCGTATCGAGTGGATCGGGGACACCGGAGAAGAACCGCAGCTCGCCGGTGACACGGTGGTCGTCGACGCGTCCGGCTCGACGGTCATCGCCGGGATGGTCGACAGCCACAGCCATCTAACACTGCCGGGTGGCGCGCACTGGATTGACCGTGGCTTCGATCCGCCGCAACGATTGGTCGACGTCGCCGACCACAACGCGCGGCTGCTGCGAACGGCCGGCGTCCGCTGGGCGCGGGACGTCGGCTCGCCGATCGGCGACGATCCGACGGACGGGTCGCACCGGGCGCTCGCGCTCGGGGTGCGCGACCGCTGGTCCGGGCGGCGCGAGTACCCGTACGTGCGCGCTGCCGGCTGCTGGGTCTCGCGGGCTGGCACCCTTCCCGGCGGGCTATCGGTCGAGGTCGAAGACGGAGACGGCTTGGTGGCGGCGGCTGTTGGGCAACTCGACGACGGCGCCGACTTCGTGAAGCTCTATCTCGATGGACCGGATCGCGAGACGTCGCCGTTCACGGTCAGCGAGGTGCGAGCCGTGGTGCAGGCAGCGCACGCCCGCGGCGCTCGCGTGACCGCACATTCGGGGATGCTTCCCGGCGCCCGAGTTGGGGCCGAGGCGGCCGTCGACTCGCTGGAGCATGGCTTCCAGCTGGACTCTGACGTGGCGGCGCTCATGGCTGCCAACAAGGTCGCGCTCGTGTCCACGCTGGCTGTGCTTGAGTCGTGGCGTACCTTCAGCCGGACGACTATCCTCCCGCGCTTCGTGGAGCCGCCGCGCAAAGCAGAGATCGCCGCCCGTCGGGAGTGGGCCCACGAGAGTGTGCGGCTTGCTGCTCGCGCCGGTGTCCTGGTGGCAGCTGGCACCGACTTCGGTGGTGGATCACTCCGCGCCGGCCAGCTTGCCTGGGAGGTTGAATGTCTGGTCGCTGCGGGCCTCGAGCCCTGGCAGGCGCTGGCGGCGGCGACTCGCAATGGGGGGCAGCTCCTCGGCGAGCCCGAAGCGGGCGTCATCAGGGAAGGCGGCACGGCGGATCTCGTCTTTGTCCACGGTGACCCGCTGTCTGACCCGGCCGCGCTGTGGAGGATCTGGCTCGTCACGTGAGCCACGAGCGCCACGGCAGGCACTGAGCAGCGACGACCTCTGGAGGACAGATGGCGCTCGATCTGTTCGTTGGCATCCCCGTCACCGACTACGCCGCGGCATTGCCTTGGTACGAGCGGTTCTTCGACCGCTCGCCCTCGTTCCTGCCCGCCGACACCGAGGCCGTGTGGGAGGTGGCCGACCACCGGTACATCTACATCGTCCAGCAGCCGGAACGGGCCGGGAATGCGCTGGTGTTGTCGTTCGTCGATGACCTCGAGGACCGGGTCACCAACCTCGCCCGTCGAGGCATTCAGCCGGCCAAGCGCGAAACGTACGACAGCGGGGCGACCAAAGTGACCTACCACGACGATGACGGCAATGAGATCAGCCTCGGTGGGGTGCTGACCCAGCCGGGCGGCTAGCGCTCAGTCAGGAATGGTGAGCGTGCACCAGACCACTTTGCCGCCATCGGCGACCTCGTGTCCCCACGCGTCGGCCAGAGAGTCGACGAGCAGCAGCCCGCGGCCGTTGTCCCCCATGAGATCCGTTTCCCGCCGCGCGGGAAGGCCAGGACTGCCGTCCCAAACCTCAGTGAACAGACTGGTATTGGTGACCTGCAGACTAAGCCCGATCATCGGCAGCTGGTCCGGGTCGGGCGAGGTATTGTGCGCCGACGCCTGGACCGCGTTAGTGACCAGCTCCGACACGAGAAGCAGCGCCGAGTCCACGAGGTTCTCTAGCTGCAGCTCGCGCAGCTCGTGCCGAAGGATGCGCCGCGCCCACGGCACCGCGGATGGCAACGCGGCGAGGCGCACGCGCCGAAACGTAACGCTCGGCCTCGCCACCGGGAACGCGGCCGCTGCACTCGTGCCGATGTCGACACTGGGCGCCTCGGCATACTGTCTCACAGCGATCTCCTCATCACGGGTAGCCGGCCTGACTGGTAGCGGTGCGATGGCCGCACGGGCAGAGCCGGCGCTGGGGGTAGCCGCCTCGGGGGGAAGTCTGGCGGCGCGTCGGCCCTGCCCGTGCGGCTGGTCAGAGCGTGGCCAGTGTGAACTCGGCGAGCTGGGCGTGCTGGCACGGCCAGCTCGACCCGCAGTCGGCGCAGCAGCCGCAGTCGTCCACGTGCTTGTCGATCACGCGCCTGGCCGTGCCCAGCAAATGCACGACTTCGAGCGGGAAGAAATCCGCTGGGCGCGGGGTAGGGGTTTCCATATTCGGCTCGCTTCTGTGGGTGGCTCCGCCCGCTGCGGCAGGTGCCGCTGCATGGCCGTTGATGTCCATGCTTGCGCGCTCGGCGGCTCGGGTCTGCGCTGCTAGCCCCCAACCTGCTTGGCTGCTGCCTGGCAGCCCAGCATTCCAGCTAGCAGCAATGCGGAGCACGGGCTCGTGAGGCAGCCTGAGGGAATGTCTGTGCGTTGCCTGATCGTCGACGACAATCCTCACCTGTTGCGTGCTGCTGCCGACCTTCTGGAGCGTGCCGGGCTTGCTGTGGTCGGGGTAGCGTCAACGGCAGCGCAGGCGCGCCAGGCATGCCGCCAGCTGCAGCCGGACATAGTGCTGGTCGATGTTGACCTTGGCGATGAGTCAGGCTTTGAGGTTGCTCGCCAGATCGCCGGTCAGCCTGGCGGCCGTCAGGTGTGCGTAACTCTCATATCTGCGCATTCAGCGAGTGATTTCGCAGAGATGGCGGCGGAGCTGCCGGGCGTGTCATTTCTCCCAAAGGATGCCCTTTCGGGAGATACGGTCCTGAGCATCGTGGCGAAGGCGCGTGGCATGCCCCGCCAGTCGCGTCATCGCGACTCAAGATAGGCGAGCACGGCGAGCACGCGACGGTGATCGTCCTCGGTCTCCGGCAAGTTGAGCCGGGCCAGAATACTGCGGACGTGCTTCTCCACCGTTCCCTCAGTGATCCATAGTCGGTGCGCGATGCCCGCGTTTGAGCGACCCTCGGCCATGAGCTCGAGCACCTCGCGTTCACGGTCCGTGAGCAGCTCCACAGCGTCGTCACGGTGCCGGGCCGTCACGAGCTCCTGGACGAGTGCCGGATCCACAACAGAACCGCCAGCCGCGATCCTAGCCACCGTCTCGGTGAAGTCGACCACGTCGGTCACCCGGCTCTTCAGCAGGTAACCGACGCCGTGCCCGGCGGCAATGAGCTCCATCGCTTCGTCAACCTCCGCATGCGCGGAAAGCACGAGGATGCCGGTCGAGGGGAACTGCTCACGGATCTGGCGCGCTACCTCCAGCCCCTCAGTCCGGTAGTCCGGTGGCATCCGGATGTCGACGATGGCGAGGTCCGGTCGCTGCTCAGCGACCAGGGCCAGCAGCGCGGAAGCATCGCGGGCCTGGCCGACTACGTCGAAACCCGCCCCACCGAGCAGACTCGCTAGGCCCTCACGGAGGAGGGTGTCATCGTCGGCCAGCACAATGCGGTTGCGTGTTTCGTCCACTATGTCTCGCAGCATGACGCGATGGCGGGTAATGCCCGACGGGTTCCCGTCCGCCAGGTCGTCCTCATCGCACATTAGACGGCCGCCATCGAACCCCCGGTTCCCGTAGCCAGATGGGTCTGCGCGAGCTTATTTGTTCATCCCGTGTCGGCACCATCCGCCAGCACGTTTCTCTGCCCGTTTCATCCGTTATGTCGCGCAGTGCTCGCTGACGGCTGGGTACTCTTGGGCCGACTACCGGGGTTCAGGCTGATCAGCGAGATCATCGTGGGGGGCATCGTCCTGGCACGGTCAGTGGCGTGGCGCGTTCGGCAACTGTCGGCCATGGCAGGCCGCATGGCAGACGGGGACCTCAGCGTGCGGATTCCAGCGACCGGGCGAGATGAACTCGCCGGGCTAGAACGCGCCTTCAATGACCTGGCTGAATCGCTAGAGATTCACAACGAGGAGCTGCGCGAAAGTAGCGCTCAGCTAGCCGCCTCGCGGGCACGGGTCGTCGCGGCCGGGGACGAGACCCGCCGTCGCATCGAACACGAGCTGCACGACGGGCTGCAGCAGCGGCTGATCTCACTGGCCCTCGAGCTCCGCGCCGCCGAGGCGCGGGTGCCACCGGAGCCGCACGGCCAGGTTGAGCGGCTGTCCCGCACCGCGCAGGGCCTGACAGATGCCGCCGAGGAACTGCGGGAGATCGCCCGCAGCGTGTATCCCGCGATTCTCGAAAGGGGCGGCCTGGCGCCCGCGGTGCGGGCCATTGTTCGCCGCGCCGGCGTTCCCGTCGATCTCGGCATCGCGCTTCGCGGCCGCCTGCCCCAGGCTGTCGAGGTGACCGCGTATTACGTGGTGTCAGAGGGGGTGGCGAACGCGGCGAAGCACGCGCAGGCGTCCGTCATCAAGGTCGACGTCGGGGTCGTCGGCGCGGAACTGGTAGTACAGGTCCGCGATAACGGAGTGGGCGGAGCCGATGCCGCGCGCGGTTGCGGGCTCCTGGGCCTCACCGACCGTGTCGCGGCCGTCGGCGGCCGGATGCAGATCGCCAGTACAGCAGGCGCCGGCACCGCCGTGCTGGTCACCCTTCCCCTGGCGTCATCCTGACGGTGACTCGGCGTCGTCAGGCCTGCTTTCGCTGACCGGGCCTTGCGTCTGCTCACCGGTTGCGTCGGGCGCTAGCAGATCGCAGGCGATCCGGAGCAGCCGGTCCACGTCCACGACGGGCTTCTGCAGATACTCGTTCGCGCCCACGTCCAGCGCCTTCTCACGCTCGCCAGGAATGGCCTTCGCGCTGAGCACCACGATCGGCAGGTGGGCGTGTTCCGGAGCGCGACGAATCGCCCTGATGGCTTCGTAACCATCCATCACCGGCATCATGATGTCCATCAGGACGAGGGACACATCGGGGTTCTGTTCCAGCACCTCGATTCCTTCTTCGCCGTTGAGCGCGTAGACCGCGGGCAGTCCGACCCGGCCCAGCAGCTGCGTCAACGCGACGACGATGCGGATGTCATCGTCGACGATGAGGACCTTGCCCGCGAGCATTCGCGCTGCGCGCTCGGCATTCCACTCCGAAAGAGGCGTCACGGTCTCGGGCTGGTGGCCCTGCTCGCGTTCGGCCGCCCAGTGCATGGCGTCCTCGTCCCCGGAAACGAGGTCCTGATCTGTCGTCGATTCAGCTTCCGCCACGACCTCATGAACCGCTGCCGCCGGTTCTGGGCGTGCCCGGCTGGGGTGGATAACCGGCACGTAGAGCGTGAACGAGCTGCCCCGATCGGGCTCGCTCTGCACAGCGATCCGGCCACCGAGGAGGCCAGCAAGCTCACGGCTGATCGACAGACCCAGGCCGGTGCCGGCGTACTGGTGGCTGGCGGCGCCGTGCGCCTGCTCGAAGGCCTCGAAGATCATGGCGAGCTTGTCGGTCGGTATGCCGATGCCCGTGTCCTCCACGGTGAAAGCAACCACGTCTTCAGCCTCGCGAAGCGCCTGGCTTGGGTCTTCGGGCCGCTCCACGCGCAGCCTGACATGGCCTTGCGAGGTGAACTTGATCGCGTTGGACAGCAGGTTGCGGAGGATCTGCTGCAGCCGCTGCTCATCGGAGTGGATCTCGCTCGGCGCGTCCTCAGACACGTCGACTTCGAAGGCCAGCCCGCGATCGAGCGCGATCGGGCGGAACGTCGTATTGACGTAGTCGAGCAAGCTGACAAGTGGCAGTTTCTTCGGTCGCAGGTCCAGTCGCCCGGCCTCCACCTTCGACAGGTCGAGGATATCGTTGATGAGCTGCAGCAGATCCGAGCCAGACCGGTGAATGCTGTTGGCGAACTTGACCTCGTCCGCGGACAGATGTCTGGGTAGGTTGTCTGCCAGTAGCCGAGCGTAGATGAGCATCGAGCTCAGCGGAGTTCGCAGCTCATGCGACATGTTGGCGAGGAACTCGGACTTGTACTGCGAGGACGAGGCTAGCTGGGCCGCTTTTTCTTCCAGCGCATCGTTGGACCGCTGCAGCTCCGCCTGTTGTCGCTGAAGCTCGTCGGACCGCTCCTGGAGCAGCGCGGTGAGGCCCTGAGACTCGCTGAGCAGGGCTTCGGTACGGGCGTTCGCGAGGATCGTGTTGATCGCGACGCCGATGGTGTTGACGAACTGATCGAAGAATGCCAGGTGAACGTCGGAGAACGGATGGAACGAGGCCAGCTCGATGATGCCGAGCAGCTTGTCCTCGAAGAGGATCGGGATAATGACGATGCTGGCCGGGGTTGCCTCGCCAAGCCCCGAGCTCACCCTGATGTAGTCCGCAGGCACCTCCTCGACGAGAATGCGCCGCTGCTCCGACGCGGCCTGCCGCACCAGTCCCTGGGCCATGACGCCGGGCATATCGGTCGATCCCTGCAGCCCGTAACCGGCGATGAGGGCCAGATCGGGGACGTTGTCGTCCGTGCGGCTCGACTGGTCAACAGCACCCGCCTGAGCCAGGAAGAAGGCGCCGTACTGCGCGTCCACCAGCGGAGTGAGTTCGCGGAGGATGAGGTCGGCGACTTCCACCAGGTCACGGTGGCCCTGCATCAGCCCAGCCAGCCGAGTGAGGTTCGACTCCAGCCAGTCCTTCGCGCGGGTGGTCTCGCGCAGGTTCGAGACCATGAGGTTGATGTTGTCTTTCAGCTCCGAGACCTCGCCACGTGTCTCGACGGTGATGTGGCGAGACATGTCGCCCTGTGCGACGGCCGATGTCACCGCCGCGATCGCGCGAACCTGAGTGGTGAGGTTGCGGGCAAGCTCGTTGACGTTAGTCGTCAGCCGTTTCCAGGTTCCGTAGACGCCCTCAACCTGCGCCTGGCCGCCGAGCCGACCCTCACTGCCGACTTCGCGGGCCACCCTGGTGACCTCAGCAGAGAAGGACGACAAGGTGTCCACCATCGTGTTGATGGTGCTCTTCAGCTCGAGGATCTCCCCGCGCGCGTCCACGTCGATCTTCTTGGACAGGTCACCCTGGGCGACCGCGGTCGCGACCTGGGCGATGTTGCGCACCTGCGAGGTCAGGTTCGAGGCCATGAAGTTCACGTTGTCGGTCAGGTCCTTCCAGATGCCGGCCACGCCAGTCACTGCCGCCTGGCCGCCGAGTTTGCCGTCAGTACCGACCTCGCGGGCGACGCGCGTCACCTCGCCCGCAAAGGCGTTCAGCTGGTCCACCATGGTGTTGATGGTGTCCTTCAGCTCCAGAATCTCGCCCTTCACGTCGACGGTGATTTTGCGCGAGAGATCGCCGCGGGCCACAGCCGTTGCCACTTCGGCGATGTTACGGACCTGACCGGTGAGGTTGCCGGCCATAAAGTTCACGGAGTCGGTGAGGTCCTTCCAGGTTCCGGCCACGCCAGGCACCATCGCCTGGCCGCCAAGCTTGCCTTCCGTACCGACCTCGCGGGCCACGCGCGTTACTTCGGCGGCAAAGGCGTTGAGCTGGTCGACCATGGTGTTAATGGTGTTTTTCAGCTCGAGGATTTCGCCCTTCACATCTACGGTAATCTTGCGGGAGAGATCGCCGCGCGCCACGGCGGTCGTAACTTCGGCAATGTTGCGGACCTGGCCGGTGAGGTTGCCGGCCATGGAGTTGACGGAGTCGGTTAGATCCTTCCACGTTCCGGCCACGCCCGGCACATTGGCCTGGCCGCCCAGCCGGCCCTCGGTGCCCACCTCGCGGGCCACGCGCGTCACCTCGCCGGCAAACCGGTTCAGCTGATCCACCATGGTGTTCAGAGTTTCTTTCAGCTGCAGGATTTCGCCGCGCACGTCGACGGTGATTTTGCGGGAGAGATCGCCGTTGGCAATGGCGGTAGCCACTTCAGCGATGTTGCGTACCTGGCCCGTCAGGTTCGAGGCCATGAAGTTCACGTTGTCGGTCAGGTCTTTCCAGGTTCCGGCAACGCCCGGCACGTTTGCCTGGCCGCCGAGTTTTCCTTCCGTGCCCACTTCGCGGGCCACGCGCGTCACTTCGCCCGCGAAGGCATTCAGCTGATCCACCATTGTGTTGATGGTTTGCTTGAGCTCAAGAATTTCGCCCTTCACATCGACGGTGATCTTGCGGGAGAGATCGCCGCGGGCGACGGCCGTCGTCACTTCGGCGATGTTGCGAACCTGGGCAGTGAGGTTGCCGGCCATGGCGTTCACGGAATCCGTGAGATCCTTCCAGGTTCCGGCCACCCCCGGCACTACAGCCTGGCCACCCAGCTTGCCGTCTGTGCCCACTTCGCGGGCCACGCGGGTGACTTCTGACGCAAACGAGCGCAGCTGATCGACCATCGTATTGATG
>JASHOE010000020.1 GCA_030041275.1 Streptosporangiaceae bacterium | reverse complement strand
CGGCGCCCGCGAGGCTGGCCCGCGCCACCTCGGCGTGGCGTGGGTCCGCCTCCAGCGTGACCAGGCGGCCGCCGGACGGCAGCGCCCGGGCCAGCCAGATCGCGCTGTATCCGCCCAGGGTGCCGATCTCGAGGATGCGGCGCGCCCCCTGGCCCAGCGCCAGCAGGTGCAGCAGCTTTCCCTGCGCCGGCGAGACGCTGATCTCGGGAAGCCCGGCGTCCACGATGGCCTGCAGCGCGGCGTCCAGCGCCGGGTCGGGCGGAACCAGCGCGGCGTCGCTGTAGTCATCGACGGCGGTCCATCGCTCCTGGGGCAAGGTCACGCCCCTCGGGCCACGGCGAGCTCGGTTGCTGCGGCGCGGCTCACGGCGACCGCATCGACGGCGACGGTGATCAGCCGGCAGCCGTTGTCCCGGTACAGCCGCGCGGTCGTTCCGTCGGAGGCGTGCACGCCGACGGGCTTTCCTGCCGCGGCGCAGGCCGCCCAGACCCGCTCCAGTTCCTTCCTGAGCACCGGCTCGCTGGGATCAAGCTCACAGCCGAGTGCGAACGAGAGGTCCCGTGGTCCCACGTAGATCCCGTCCACCCCCTCGACGTTCAGGGTTGCGGGGAGCTCAGCAATGGCGGCGGGCGACTCAACCATGACGAAGCACAGCGGCACGGGGAACGCGAAGTTCCCCCCGGCGGACCGGTAGCCGACCGGCGGGTACCGGCACGCCCCGGCGACCATGGCTGCCTGCTCGGCGGACTCGACGTTGGGGACGATGACCCCTTCGCAGCCGAGGTCCAGGGGCCGGCCGATATCGGCCGGGTGAGCGTATCTGACCCGGGCGAGCGGGGTGGCTCCTGCCTGCTTGATGGCCGTGGTGATCGCGGGAAGGTCGCGCTCGGTGGCGCTGCCGTGCTGCAGGTCCACGACAACGTAGTCGAGCCCGGCCATCGCCAGGCACCTGGCGGGCAGCACGTCGGGGATGGTGATCCAGCCGCCGTACACGGCCTCACCGCCGCTGAGGCGGTCGCGAAGGGAGGGGGTCGTCATGGCTTAAGCCAAGCACAGCCTCCTGCGGTGATCGTTGGGGCGGGTCGCCCTCGCCCGGGCGCATCCGCCGACCGCGGCTCGGCGCGCTCCGCGGCCAGCTCCGGCGTGATCGCCGTTGCCTGCGTGCCGCGCGGCACGGTCGTGCAGGCCTGCTGCACCAGCACCGTCGGCCTGGCGCGCGACACTTCAACGGCAGGCCGGTTAAGCAGGCCGGGTATGCCCACGCCGATGCCGACGACGATGGCCAGCCCCGTGACGATCCCGAGGCTGCGTCCGGCCTGAATGACCTTTCCCTTCCTGGCGGCTGCGCTGACCGGAGCCTCCGGCGGAGAGATCGCATCGAGGACGGCGGCAAGCTGCCCGCGCAGGTCCTGCTCGTCCACGATGCTCATTACGACAGCTCCTCGGCCGCATCCTCGCCGACCCGGAGGCTCGCTAGCGCTCTGGAAGCCTGACTCCTGACGTTGCCAACCGAACAGCCAAGAACGGCGGCGACCTGGGCTTCCGTCATGTCCATCCAGTACCGGAGCAGCACCACGGAGCGCTGGCCGGCCGGCAGCCGCATCAGGGCTGTCACCAGCGCCGGCCTGTCATCGTCGACCCGGGCCGCCGGAGCCGTTTCCGGCTCAGGCTCACTGCCCGTCCTGCGCTTGCGCACCCGGCGCCCGCTGGCCTTGCCAAGGCTCACGTTGAGAACGATTCGTCTTAGGTAGACGTCCGGGTCGCCCGCCCGGAGTACCCGGGGCCAGGATGCGTACACCCGTGCCAGCGCCGCACGCGCGAGATCCTCCGCGAGGCGCTCATCGCCGGTCAGCCCATAGCCGAGCCGCACGAGCGCTGACCAGCGACCGCGCATGAACTCGGCGAACTCGGCCTCCGTCCGAGAGTCCATGGCACCTCCGCTCCCAACGGACCACGTACGCCTCGGATGATCGTCGCTACCGAGGATGGCACGGTCAGCCTGCCAGCAGGCCGAATACATGCCAGAACAGCTGATTCGCGTGCCGCCGGCGACCGAAGCGCCCGAAATCACCCGTCTTGACTGCGTCCGCGTGCCAAATCTGGCGTGCCCCTGGCAGCCGGAATCGCTACCGTCAGCAGCGTCCCGGGTGCCACCATAGGTGCGCAACGGCGGGAATGTCGGGTTGCCGTTCTCGGCAGCCATTCTGAATGGGGCGGAATGAGCAACGGTACCGGCCTGTCTTCGATCAGCCATGTCGTGGTGCTGATGCTGGAAAACAGGTCCTTCGACCACATGCTGGGCTTCCTGTATACGGCGCAGGGGAACGTCTCACCGGCAGGGCAGCCATTCGACGGGCTCGCCGGAACGGAGTCGAACCCCGATTCCACCGGGGCGGCGGTGACCGTTTCCCAGATCGTCCCCACCACACCGAACGCCTATTTCATGCCGGGAGCCGATCCCGGCGAAGGCTACATGGCAACGAACGACCAGCTGTTCGGCAGCGAGACCGCGCCGGCCAGCTCGTCGCAGGTGCCGGCGATGCAGGGCTTCGTCAAGGACTTCGCTTACACGCTTGGCTGGCAGTCGAAGTCGAGCACGTGGTCCATCGTGCCCGGCACCGTCGCCAGCAGCATCATGGGGTGCTTCACGCCGGCGGCGCTCCCGGTGCTGTCGGCGCTGGCCACCTCGTACGCGGTGTGCGACCAGTGGTTCGCGTCGGTGCCCACCGAGACGCTGCCGAATCGCGCGTTCGCCTGCTCGGCGACCAGCCAGGGACACATGGACGACAAGACGCGCACGTTCACGTCGCCGTCGATCTTCGGCCTGCTCGGCAGCAACAACCTCGCGTGGGCGATCTACGGCTACGATGCGGAGCCGCTCACGAAGTCGACGTTCACCGACGTCGCGAGCGCCGCGAACGGCACCATCGGCAAGTTCCCCGACTTCCAGGCTGCCGCTTCGGGTGGCACGCTGCCGGCGTTCACGTTCCTCGAGCCGAGCTGGAGCTCGACGGGGAACAGCCAGCACCCGAACTACAACGTGGCGCTCGGCGAGCAGCTCATCCACGACGTCTATGAGGCGCTCCGCGCCGGCCCCGGCTGGCCGCAGACGCTGCTGGTCATCACGTACGACGAGCATGGCGGCTGCTACGACCACGTGGCGCCCCCGTCGGGGGCGACGCCGCCGGACGCCGACGCCGGCGAGTTCGGCTTCGACTTCACGCGGTTCGGGGTCCGCGTGCCCGC
>JASHOE010000115.1 GCA_030041275.1 Streptosporangiaceae bacterium | reverse complement strand
TTCGGCCGCCGTCGGCTCTCGGCGATGACCCTGATAGTTCGCCTCAACGTCAGCTCGCCAGCCTGCTACCGCGGCAGGTCCCTCGGCCTGCCACAGCGGGACCAGGTCCGCGGCGGCGCGGTAGGCGGCCGACTCGCTCGGCAGCCGGACATGGATGTTCGGAAGAGAACCACCAGGGTGGACGTGAACTGTGAAGGTTCGGCCGAAGGCCAGCCAGATCATCAGGGTGACGAGCAGATAGGCCAGCCCGACCACACCGCTCAAAGGAACCGCGCGGCTGCCTCCGGTCGGGGCGAGCTTGCCTTCCTTCGTCAACCGCCGAGTCGACAAAAGGTCCCCGGTCATATCGACATAGATGACAGCAGTGCTGCCTAGCGGTCCCTTGACCGGGCCGTTCGCGAGCAGCTGGCGTCGTGGCTCAATTTCATGCATCCATTGCAGCCATCGTGCCTCGGCCTCGTCACCTTTGCGCTGGGCGCGGGCAGCGTAGCGTTCCATGAGAGTCCGCTGGCCACTCTGGGCCTTCTCGTGCTGGCGTCGCCCCCAACGTGCCGCTGCTTCATCGCCTTGACGCTGCGCGTGCGCCGCCCATCGATCCATGAGGCTCAGCTGCCGGATCCGGGCCCGCTCTCGCCGCCGTTGCTGCCAGCGCGCCGACCGCGCGTCTGCCTTACGCTGCGCGTCGGCCGCCCACTGGTCCAGCAAGCCCACGCAGTCAGGCCCCCTTCGGCGGGCATGTCCGGCCGTCTCGATGCGTCCGCAGCACCGACCTGGCCGACGCTACCGGTTTGCGTTCGCCTCCATCGGGCGGGTGAGCCGATCGACGGCAGCGAGCACCTGGGCGGTGTCGGCCAGGTCGACAAGGACAGCCTCGGCGCCAGCCTCGTCCAACTCCGCGGCCATCTCGCGGCCACTCGCGACTGCGATACTTCGGGCGCCGCCGATGGCAGCCGCCTCAACGTCTCGCGCGGTGTCGGCGATGTAGACCGCCGGCGTCTCCTCTATCGGCGCGCCGTATTTCTCGCTGGCCTGTCGCCGCACCTCAAGCAGCAGCGAGCCGCGCGGGTAGGCATCCGAGCCGTAGCCACCGATCTGCGTATCGAGGATGCTGTCGAGGCCGAAGGCCGCCAGCTTGCGTACCGCATTGGGCTTGATGGTTCCGGTCAGCACGGTCTGGACAACGCCAGGCAGACCGGCAACGGCCAGCACCGCGTCGTGCGCACCGGGCAGCAGCCGACCCTCCCGCACGAGGTCGTCGTGTCGCTTCGCGAATGCGGACTCGAGCGCGTGACAGTAGCGCGCGAGCAGGTCGGCGTCCTCGGCCGCGCCCGTAGGCACGTCGTTCAGATAGAGGGACTCGAAGAAGATCTCGGTGTCGCTGCGGCCGGCCAGCTGCGGCAGCGCGGCGAGCGGCCGGCCAGTCACCCGGTTGAAGGCGTCGGCGATTGCGTCCCTGGCGACCTTGCCGACATCGATCAGGGTGAGGTCGATGTTCCAGAGGACCAGGCGGTCGATGGCACACCTCCGGGCGCACTGTGCGTGATTAGAGAGTACCCGCCGTAACGGACAACTGACGCAATTAACTCGAGATCCAGTCCGGTCCCTGCAGTGGCATGCAGAAGTGGCTCCGCGCGCCTGGGCGCGCCGGGTTCGGAACGCTCGCGCCCTGCCCGCGCGCCCGGCTCTCAGCACCGGGTCGGAGCGCTTGCGCCGCGGCGTACCGAGCTAGGACGCCCCGTCCGCCGGGGAGTCGCCCGCCTCCAGCAGCCTGCCCTCCAGCAGCCTGCCCTCCAGAACCCGGCCCTCCAGCACGCGGCCGCGGTTCAGCGCCTGGCCAGGCAGCGACGAACCCGCCGCCAGCGCTCGACCCTCCTCCGAGCCGCTTCCTTCCAGCACCTGAGCCGACTCAGAGCGACCTGCGGAAAGCACGCCGCCCGCCAGCACGCTGCCAGCACCGAGCGCCCGGTCAAGCGGCGGGGAACCCATCTCAAGCGCCCGGTCGATCGGCGGGGAACCCATCTCGAGCGGGCAGTCAAGCGGCGCCGGACCGGCTTCAAGCGGATCGGCGCGCCCAACTGCTCGGTCTGGTTCCGGCACAGTGCCACCGCCCGGCTCCGGTCTCGCCGCGGCGACTCGAGGCGCAGCGACCAGCGCTGGCCAACTCGGCATCGGGCCGGCCGGCGCGGGCCGGGCGGCAGGATTCACATGCACAGCCCCACTGACCGGATCCGCCGCGGCAGCCTGACCGGCCACACCAGCCGACGCAGCCTGACCGGCCACACCAGCCGACGCAGCCTGACCGGGCTTGTCCGACTGGGTCGGTCGCTCCGGTTCGGAGGCGGCGACCGCCCGGCTGTATGCCTCCTGAACCCTGGCGACCTCGGCATCGGGGTTCCGGAACCAGTTCGTCGACCAGAGCCGGTGGTAGCGCCAGCCGAGCCGCTGCAGGTGCTCGCCGCGAAGTCGATCCCGGTCACGCACGCTGCCCGACTGCCAGTAGGACGCGCCGTCCGCCTCGATCGCGAGGACCATTCGGCTGGGATCGCGCGGGTGGGTGGCGGCGAAGTCGACTCGGTAGCCGCCGACGCCGTACTGCGGCACCACCGTGATGCCCGCATCAGCGAGCCGTTCGCGCACATCGGCCTCGAACGGGTCCAGCTGCGCGGCGCCAGTGGCGGGCAGCGCCGAGCCGCCGGAGCTGGCGTAGTCCAGATAGTCAGCGAGCAGGCGGGCGCCAGCCTTCGTCACTCGGTCTGGGTCCACGTCGTGTCCCGAGAACGAGCTGACCAGCGTCAGCCGGTGCTTGGCTCTTGTCGCCGCCACGTTGAGCCGCCGCTCGCCACCGTCGCGCAGCAGCGGGCCCCACTGGTATCGCATGCGGCCGTCCGGATGCTTGCCGTAGCCGATCGACAGGATGATCGCGTCGCGCTCGTCCCCCTGAACTCGCTCCAGGTTCTTGACGAAGAACGGCTCGGGCGCGTCCTCGGCGAAGAATGCCTCCAGGCTCTGGTCACCGCCGGCCTCACCGAGTTCGGCGAGCGCGGCCCGCAGCGCGGTGTCGATGCGCTCGGCGTGCTTGATCCCGAGCGCGATGACGCCGAGAGACTCGTCCGGCCGTTCACGCGCGTGCTCGAGGATGAGCTGAACCACCCTGGCGACCTCGGCGTCGACCGACGCCTCCTGGCCGCCGCCGGGGCCCTGGGCCACCACCACGTGCCGCAGGCAGTCGTCGCGCGCCACTCCGGGAAACGTGGTCAGCGCGCCACCGTAGATCCGGGTATTGGAGAAAGCCACGAGCCGCTCGTCCCGGCTGCGGTAGTGCCAGGCAAGCGGCGCGGTGGGCAGTAGCGGCCGGAGCGCGTCCAGCACCGATTCGAAGCCGGCACCAAAGGAAACGAGGTTGTCGTCGTCCTCGGCCGCATCGTCCTCGGATCCGCCGACCTGACGGAAGAAGTTGGTCGGCGGTAGCTGCCGATCGTCGCCCGCCACCACGATCTGATGGCCGCGCATGATCGCGGGGACAGCGTCGGCGGGCACGATCTGGCTGGCCTCGTCGAAGATCACCACATCGAACAGCCGAGCCGCGGGCAGCACCTGGCTCACCATCAGCGGGGACATCGCCCAGCATGGCTTGACCGCGAACAGCACGTCGCCGGCCTGGTCGAGCAGCCGGCGCAGCGGGAGGTGCCCGCGGCGCAGCGCGGCCTGCTTGCGGATCACCCTGGCCTGCAGCGGGTGCCGCTCCTCGGCGTCGCGCGTCATCTCGGCCCAGGTGCGGCGGACCCGGGACCGGTTCACGGCCAGGTGCTCCACGTCCCGCCGCCGGAAGTCATCGGCGATCTCGTCCAGGGAGCTGCCGCGTTCGGCGGC
>JASHOE010000002.1 GCA_030041275.1 Streptosporangiaceae bacterium | reverse complement strand
GCGGCACGCTGACCATCATGGTCGGCGGCTCGGCGGCCGCCCTCGAGTCGGTGGCCTGGGTGCTGCAGCCGATCGCCAGCAAAGTGGTGCACATGGGCGAGGCCGGGGCCGGCCACACCACCAAGGTGCTCAACAACTTCCTCAACGCCGTGAGCCTGGCCGCCACCGCCGAGGTCATGCTCGCGGCGAAGAAGGCGGGGCTCGACCTCGCCAGGGTGCTGGACGTCATCAACGCCAGCAGCGGCGTCAACTTCGCGACGCTCAACCGGTTCCCGCACATCATCCGGGGCGACTACCTCGAGGGCGGCCTGACGAACGCGCTGATGAGCAAGGACATCAGCCTGTACGTCGCCTGCCTGGGCGAGCTTGGCGTTCCCGCGCTGCAGGCCGCCGGGCCGATGGCGGCGTTCGGGCTGGCGGAGAGCCTCGGCTATCGCGATCAGATCAGCAACAGGGTGGTGGACGCCCTCGGTGACCTCGCCGACGGCCTCCGCCTCTCCGAGACCGGCTCCGGCCAGATGGGCGAGTGAACGATGCAGATCGTCAGGCGAGCGGGCAAGGAAGGACCGGAGGGGTCGCCGACCGACCAGCGAACCGCCACCTTCACCGGCACGGTGTACGGCGACGCGCTGCTCGACGGTACCGAGGGTGCTGCGGTGACGAGCGTGTTCTTCGCGCCGGGCGGGCGGACGCACTGGCACTCGCACGAGCACGGCCAGGTGCTGCACGTGCTCGAAGGCCGCGGCCAGGTGGCCACCGAGAGCGACGCCGCGCAGCCGATCGGTCCCGGCGACGTCGTCTGGGCGCCACCGGGCGAGGTGCACTGGCACGGTGGCGGCCCTGACTCGATGGTGATGCACCTGGCGGTCTCGCTCGGGCGCACCACCTGGCTCGGCCCGGTTTCCGACGCCGATTACGGCGGCACCGGGTGACCGCAGACACGATCGGGTTCGTCGGACTCGGCAACATGGGCGAGCCGATGGTGCGCCGGCTCGCCGCGGCCGGTCACCGGGTCCGCGGATACGACGTGGCAGCAGAGGCGCGCGACCGGCTGGCCAACACGCCCGGTATTACCGTCGTCGCGGCTCCCGCGGATGTCGGGGATGGCGCCGACGTGGTGATCCTCATGCTGCCCGACTCGAACGTGGTCGAGCAGGTCCTACTCGGTGACGGGTTGCTGGACCGGGTGAGACCGCCGACGCTCGTTGTCGACATGAGCTCGTCGGAGCCGGCCAGGACCCGCGCGCTCGCCGAACGTGCGGCAGAGCGAGGGGTGACGCTCGTCGACGCCCCGGTATCCGGCGGCGTGATCGGCGCGAAGGGCGGGTCGCTCACGATCATGGTCGGCGGGCCGGCCACGGTGCTGGCGGCGCTGCGACCGGTGCTGGACGTGCTGGGCTCCAAGGTGGTGCACGCCGGCGACGTCCCTGGCGCGGGACACGCCATCAAGGCGCTGAACAACCTCATGTCGGCCGCGCACCTGCTGGCCAGCTCGGAGGCCATGCTGGCCGGCCAGGCGTTCGGGCTGGATCCCGCGGTCATGCTCGATATCGTCAACGGCTCGAGCGGACGGAGCGGGTCGACCGAGACCAAGTGGCCGCGCTACATCCTTCCGGCCAGCTTCGACTCCGGATTCAGCATCGCCTTCATGGTGAAGGACATGAAGATCGCGCTGCAACTGGCCGACGCCGCTGGCACACCCGCGCCGCTGAGCCGCGCGGCGGTCGCCGAGTGGATGATCGCCGCGGACGAGATGCCGCCCGGCGCCGATCACACCGAGATCGCCCGCTGGCTGCAGCGCGCGCACGACTAGAGACCGGACGGCGACCCGGCAGGAGGCCGCGCGATGGCGCTGACGGACAGGCAGCAGCAGATCAAGGACGAGTTCATCGCCGTGCGCGGCACCTGGAGCACCGCGTGGGAGCGAATCCTGGAGCTTGACGCCGAGTTCCTCGCGGCCTACCTCGAGTGGGCTGCCGTCCCGCTGCGCAAGCACCACCTGGAGCCGAAGGTCCGCGAGTTCATCTTCATCGCGGCCGACGCGGCCGCGACGCACCTGTACGAGCCTGGCATCCGCCAGCACGTGCGAGCCGCCCTCGACCTCGGCGCGTCGACCGCGGAGGTCATGGAGGTCCTGGAGCTGACGAGCACGCTGGGCATCCACGCCTGCAACATTGGTGTGCCACTGCTCATCGAGGTGCTGACCGAGGAAGGCAAGCGGGACGCAAAAGCGCCGCTGTCGGCGCGGCAGGAAGAACTGAAGGAAGAGTTCACCGCCAGCCGCGGGTACTGGCACGAGTTCTGGGACGGGATGCTCGAGCTCGATCCCGAACTGTTCGCGGCCTATCTGGACTTCTCCGCCGTGCCGTGGCGAACCGGCGTGCTCGCTCCGAAGGTCAAGGAATTCGTGTACATCGCCTTCGACGCCTCAGCCACGCACCTGTACGTGCCGGGTCTCAAGCTCCACATGCGCAACGCCGTCCGGCTCGGCGCGGCTGCGGCGGAAATTCTCGAGGTCCTCGAGATCGTCAGTGTTATCGGCATTCACGCGGCCACCGTCGGTGCGCCGATCCTCGCAGCCGAGGTTCGCGCCCGTGAGCTTCGCAGCCTTGACGCGGGCCGGGCGCAGGATGTTGTATGACAAACATACAACAGGCTGGTGAGGGGACAGGCTCAGGAGTGCAGCTCACCGCGCTGCCGATTGGCTCTGCCGCGCTGCTCGAGATGGCGTTCGACGTGCATGTCCACGGGCAGCCCGATGTGGTGCCTGACCTCCAGCTGCGCGGCAGCGACGCCGAAACACTGCGGCTCGCGGCAGCCTACGGAATCGCCGGCTGGGTGCTGAAGTCGCACCTCTGGCTGACCACCGACCGGGCCAGGATGCTGCAGGAGCAGGCGGCCGGGCCCGACTTCACGGTCTACGGCAGCATCACCCTGAACCCGGTCATGGGCGGACTGTCAGCGACTGTGGTCGAGCTGGCCGCCGCGCATGGGGCGCGGGTGGTGTTCCTGCCCACCTGGGGAGCGGCGGCTGACGTGGCCAGGGACGGTTACATAGCCCGCCTGCTGGCGGCCGCGTCACCGTCTTTCCGCGCGTACAGCGCGGCCAACGCGATCTCGCTGCTGACCGCCAACGGCAAGTTGTCCGGAGCAGCGAGGGAGGTCATCGACGCCTGCCGCGCGCTCAGCCTGTCGCTAGCCACCGGGCACGTCTCGCTCGCGGAGAGCCTGGCCGTCGCCGAGTACTGCGCGCAGACCGGCCAGCGGGTCCTGGTGACGCACCCGCTCCACTACGTGACGAGCGCAGCCGAGCTGCGCGTGTTCGCCGGCCTCGGTGCCTATGTTGAGTTCTGCAACGGACCGCTGCTGCATCCCGACGGCCACCTCACCATCAGAGCCGTCCACGAGGCGATCGAGACCCTCGGCACCGAGCGCGTCGTGCTCAGCACCGACGCGTTCTCCCGATGGGCCCCCCCGCAGCCCGAGTGCCTGCGGATGTTCGCCGAGCAGCTTGCGTACCTCGGCTGGCGGCCGACAGACCTACACCAGATGCTGGCCGTCAACCCACGCGCTTTCCTGGGCATCGCGCAGCCAGTCCCGAGCACCGAACCGGAGGAAAAGTGAGCACACGCGTGCCGCCGCTTGAGGTTGCCGACATGACTCCCGAGCAACGGGAGTTCTACGACAGCTACGCGACCGGCTTTCGGGCCGCGCCGACCGCCACGTTTCTCCTGACCGACGACGCCGGCCACCTGATGGGCCCGCCCGCGATCTGGGTCCACAGCCAGCCGCTGGGCAACTCACTCCAGGTGTTCGGCGGCGCCATCCGCTACCACCTGCATTTCTCCAGGCGCGCCCAGGAGATTGCCATCCTCATGGTCGCTCACCACCGCAACAGTGCGTTCGAGCGCTTCGCGCACGAGCAGGCCGGACTCAAGTCCGGACTGACGCAGCAGGACATTGACGCGATCTTCGCAGGCAAGCCGCCGGAACTCCGCACCGACGAAGAACGGGTCGTGTACGAGGCGACGCGGGCCGTTCTCGCCGCCGGGACGCTGGACGCACAGGAGTATGAGAAATATGCGGCCGCGCTGTCGGTGCCGCACCTGTTCGAGCTTGTGACGCTCATCGGCTATTACCTCATGCTCGCCACCCAGCTGGCGGTGTTCGACATCCAGCCGCCCCCGGCCGCCGACTGAGCGTCCGGGCCAAACCGAAGCAGGCCAAACCGAAGCAGGCCAAACCCCGAAGCAGGCCAACCCCGAAGCAGGCCAACCCCCGAAGGAGGTGCGGTGAGCGACTATTCGATATGGGTGCTTGAGTACGGCTACGTCGACCGGTTCCCGGCGAGCAGCCTGTTCATAGCCCAGCCCCATCAGGGGCATCGCCGGATGCCGTACTGCTTCGGCCTGCTGCGCTCGGCCGAGCACTGCGTGCTCGTGGACACCGGTTTCGCGGACTCCGTCGTGTATGAACGGCTGACCACCAAGTACGGCGCCACGTACTGGCGCTCGCCCGTGGAGATGCTCGATCGGGTCGGCGTCGGGCCGGGCGACGTGGACACCATCGTGCTGACGCACAACCATCTCGATCACTCCGGCTGTGTCGGCTCGTTCCCGAACGCCCGGGTGTACCTCCAGAGCCGCGAGCTGGTGAAATATCGCGACGCGCTGTCCCGCCCGCGACGGTTCGAGTTCCTGCTCCGGGCCACCGACCCGACACTCGCGGATGAACTGGCCGAGCGAGACCGGGAGCTGAGAGTGACCTACGCGAGCGGCCACCTGCCGGTCACCGACCGGTTCGAGCTGCGGCCGGCCTTCGACACCCACACTGCGGGATCGCAGTTCGCCCTCGTGGAGAACGCCGCGGACGGCCGGTGGCTGTTCGCGGGCGACAACGTCTACGTTTACGAGAACATCGAGGGCCTGCTCGGGGACGGCGTGTTTGAGCCGATCGGCACCTCGACGGGCAGCCAGTGGAACTGGCTCGACACGATAGACCGCGCGCTGGACTGGGTCGGGCGTGACAGCGCGCGGGTCATTCCATTCCACGACGCTGCGCTTTTCCGGCGGTTCCCGTCCTGGGAGTGCGACGACGGACTGCACATCGCGGAGATCAGCCTGGCCGGCGGGCACGACAGCGTGCTGCCGACCGGGCACGACGCGGCAGAACTGGCAGCCGACCATGACTGACTCGCCGCTGGCGCAGGTAGCACTCGTCACCGGGGCCGCGGGTGGCATCGGCCGGGCGGTCGTCGGCCTGCTGCGTGGTCGCGGTTACGCGGTCGTCGCCGAGGACATCTCGCCTGCCGTGATCGATCTCGGCGCCGACGAGCACGTGCTCCCGCTGCAGGCCGACGTCGCGCTGACCGAGTCAGCGCGACAGGCAGTGGCCCTCGCGACCGATCGGTTCGGCCGTCTGGACTTGCTGGTCAACAACGCCGGGTTGTTCTTGCGCAAGCCGACCGAGCAGTGCACCGATGAGGACTTCGACGTGCTCATGGCCACGAACGTGCGCGGGGCGTTCATCCACGCTCGCGAGTCGCTGACCGCGCTGGAACGCACCGGCGGCTCAATCGTCAACCTGGCCTCGATATCAGGGCTGGTCGGCATGCCTGGTCAGACCGTGTACTCGATGACGAAGGGCGCGATCGTCCAGCTGACCCGGCAGCTCGCCGTCGAACATGCCCATCGGGGCATCCGGGTGAACGCGGTCGCGCCCGGAGCCGTCGACACCGAGTTCGTCGCCCGCGCGCGAGACGCCGCGGCTGACCCCGACCCCGCCGCGAGCCGGGCGACCGCGATAAGCCAGCACCCGATCGGCCGAATCCTCACGCCGACCGAGGTCGCCGAGGCCATCGTGTTCCTCGGCTCGCCGGCCGCGAGTGCCATCACCGGCGCGATCCTCAGCGTCGACGGCGGCTACGTCGCGCGCTGAGCGGGGGACGACGTGCCAGCCAGACGCCGCGTCCGGGTCGCGATCATCGGCGCGGGCCTCGGCGGTATCGCCGCCGCGGTCAACCTCAAGAAGCGCACAACCGCCGACTTCGTGATCTTCGAGCAGGCCGCGGACATCGGGGGAACGTGGTGGCATAACCGCTACCCGGGCTGTGAGGTTGACGTCCACTCGCACGCGTATTCGTTCTCGTTCCTCAAGTACGACTGGCCTCGCAGTCACGCCAGCCAGCCGGAACTGCTGCGGTACGCGCGACACGTGGCGGACCGGTTCGGGCTCGAGGACCACCTGCGGCTGAATACGGCGGTTACTCACGTCCACTGGCGCGACGAGGAGGCCCGCTACGAGGTGCGTACGTCGGCCGGCGACACGGAGTACTTCGACGTCGTCATCTCGGCGGTGGGCCTGCTCAGCGTTCCGCGCATCCCGGACTGGCCGGGGCTGGCCGACTTTCGCGGTGTGGCGTTCCACACCGCGCAGTGGGAACCCGAGCACGACCTGAGCGGTCAGCGCGTCGCCATCGTGGGCACCGGGTCGACGGCGGCGCAGCTGGTACCAGCCCTCGCCCGGCGGGCGGGAATGCTGTACGTGTATCAGCGCGAGCCAGGGTGGGTGGAGCCGAAGCTGGTGAAGACGTTCAGTCCGGCGCAGCGCTGGGTCTATCGCCGAGTGCCGGGCGCGCAGCGGGCCCACCGCGCGTGGCTCTTCTACAAGGCCATGCAGCGCGGCAAGGCATTCGACCTGGGCAGCAGGCGGCAGGCCCAGCGGCGGGCAAGCTGCCTGGAGTTCATCTCGTCGACGATCGACGACGAGTCAGTGCGCCAGCACGTCACGCCCAGCTACCCGTGGGGCTGCAAGCGGGTCGTCCTGGCGTCCGATTACTACTCGGCGCTGAACCGCAAGAACGTGGAACTGGTCCCGCACGAGGTGACTACGGTCACCCCGTCCGGACTGGTCGACGACACCGGCACGGAGCGAGCTATCGACGTGCTCGTGCTGAGCACCGGCTTCCAGCCCACGAACTTCCTCGCCACCCTCGACGTCACCGGCACCGGCGGGGTTCGCCTGCACGACGCCTGGCGATCGCGAGCCGCCGCCTACCTCGGCATCACCGTGGCCGGCTTCCCGAACTTCTTCATCCTGTACGGGCCGAATACCAACGGGGCTGGCTCGATCATCGCCCAGCTCGAACGGCAGGCAGAATTCGCCGCCCGGGCCGTGGCCCGACTCGAGCGCGGCCGATGGCGGGCCGTCGACACCGACAGCGGGGCGCAGCGCCGGTACGTCGAGTGGATCGACCGGGAGCTGGCCGCGCACGCCTCGGCGATGAACTCCGGCTGCACGAACTACTACCACGACGAGCGCGGGGCGAACATCACCCAGTGGCCCGCCAGCCACCTGAAGTACCTGCTCGTCGTCAGGCTGCGCGGACGGCGAGGGCTGCGGCCCGACGGCTAGCGCGCGGTGTCGACGACGCCGGCGGCTGGCTCGCGTTGTGGACGCGGCTGGCGGCTAGCTCGCGGTGTCGACGACGCCGGCGCCGTCGTGCGCGGCGGCCGCCTCAGCCCTGAACTCGTCCAAGACCCGCGCCGCGACGCGGAACGCTTCCAGCGCGGCTGGCGCGCCGCAGTAGGCCGCGGTCTGCAGCAGCACTTCCTGGATTTCCTCCTCGGTGCAGCCGTTGCGGCGGGCACCGCGAACGTGCGTTCCGAATTCCGTCATCCGGTTCAGGGCTGTCAGCATGGCCAGGTTGACGAGGCTGCGGGTGCGCCGGTCGAGTCCGGGCCGGCTCCACACGTCTCCCCAGCACGTCTGCGTCACGTACTCCTGAATCGGCCGAGTGAATTCAGTGGTCGCGGCCAGCGAGGCGTCCACGTACCCCGCGCCGAGTACCTGGCGGCGTAATTCGAGCCCGCGCTGAAGGCGTGACGGCTGGCTGTCACCCATTGCCCCTGTACCTCCATCCGCCACGGCCCCATAAGCGTCTGATCATCATACAATTCGGACGGGACGCTGCATACCCAGGAAGACCCTGGCCAGGGCTAGGCGCCGTCCTGCGCTGCCAGTGCCCGCAGACCCACGCGCCCGGCCGCCTCGACGTGCCGACTGCACGCACGCGCGGCCGCGTCGGCGTCGTCCGCCAGCACGGCGTCGACGATCGCGCGCAGCTCACCCAGGCTTTCCGCTGGCCGCCCCGGCACCGACAGCGACAGCCATCGCAGCACGCTCACCCGAGCGTGCAGAGCGGCGACGACGGTACGCAGCGCATCATTACCGCCGCCCTCGAACAGCACCTCGTAGAAGGCATCCTTCGCGGCGAGCACCGGCGCGTCCTTGGCAGCGAGCCGCTCGATTCGCTGCAGGGCCTTGATCAGTGCGGTCCGCTGGGCCTGGCTGGCATTGAGCACGAACAGCCGACCGGCGAGCGCCTCGAGCGCCGACCTGACCTCGTACAGCTGCCTGGCCTCTTCCGCGCTGACGCTCGCAACCACCATGCCCTTGTTTGGGATGGCGGTGACAAGACCCTCAGCCGCCAGCTCGCGCAACGCCTCGCGGACGCTGGTACGGGAAACCCCGGTGAGCTCGACCAGCTCACGCTCAATCAGCCGCTGGCCCGGCGCGAACCGCCGCTCGATAATCGCCTGCCGCAGATTGTCCAGAACCTGTGCGCGCACTGGCGCGGGCGTACGCTCGACGCGCAATGCGCTTGCGACGTCAACCAGCCCTTCCTCCCAATCAGCCGGCCAGCTTCACCTGCCGGAATGCTACACGGTCGGCTACCGAGGTGATTGTATGCTCATCACACGAATGATGGAAAGTGGCGCGACGCGCACGACAACACCCATAACGGGACGGAACGGGGCCGCTCAATCCGCCGACTGCGTTAGCCCCCCAGCCACCGCCGCCGCCCACCGCAGGTCTGCCTTGCCGGACGGGCTGCGCTGCACGCTGTCCACGAACACGACGGTGCGTGGCTTCTTGTAGTCGGCCAGCCGGCTCGCCACGTAGCCGACGAGGGCGTCCGTCGTGAGTTCGGCACCGCTTTCGCGCGCGACCACCGCGGTCACCCGATGCCCGAAACGCTGGTCGGGCAGGCCCACGACGAGCGCGTCGCGCACGCCAGGGTGCTCCAGGATGACCTGCTCGACCTCTTCGGCAAAGACCTTCTCGCCGCCGGTGTTGATGACCCGGTTGTCGCGGCCGCGGAACACGATCGACCCGTCGGTCTCGATCGAGGCGAGATCACCAGGCACGACCCAGCGTCGGCCGCCGAGGACCCGGAATGTCTCGGCGGTCTTCGCGAGGTCACCGAGGTAGCCGATCTCGTCGTCGGCCGGCGCGGCCAGCACGCCTACCTGACCAGAGCCAGGCTCGACGTCACGACCGGCCTCGTCGATCACCCGCGCGCCAGGCATGAGCAGGAACCGGGATGTCACGACGTCGTCGCCGCGGTGGGTCTCGCAGACCGCGAACGGGCCACCCTCGGACGCCGCGACCACGTCGCGGCACACGAAGTCTCCGTGCGCCAGCAGCCGCCGCTTGACGTCGGCGCTCCACGTCACCCCGACGCTGAGCACGCGGCGCAGGCTGGACAGGTCGTAAGGCCGGCCCGCAGCCGCCGCCCTGTCGAGCGCGTCGGCAAGCGGCAGCGCAAAGACATCGCCGACGATGGACACCGTGTCGACGCGCTGCGCGGCCACGGTGCGCGCCAGTTCGTCAGCGTCGTACGACCTGCCGGTCAGGTAGACCACGCGGCCGCAGGCGAGCAAGGCTCCGAGCGAGGTGTACATCCCCGTCGCGTGCATGAGCGGCGGCGCGGGCAGGCACACGATCGTGTCGCCACGCTCGGTCAGCCGCTGCGTCACCGACCGCAGCGCCGCGAGCGAGTCAGGCGGCGGCTCACCGAGCAGCCCGAAGCCGTTGCCCCCGGCGACGGCGAACAGCCACTCGTGGGTGACGAGCACGCCCTTGGGCCGGCCAGTCGTGCCGCCGGTGTACATGAGCCAGTGGTCCACGCCGCGTTCGGTCCGCGGGTGCGGACCAGCCGCCCTGATCACCGGCTCGTACCCAGCGGTCACGCCATCGCCGTCACCGCCGACTTCGATGAGCGTGTGCAGGCGGCCCGAACCGCGCTGAGCCCGCGTTACGCGCTGGTAGAGGGAGGCATCGAAGATGGCGGCGGAGACCTGCGCATCATCGAAGAGGTGGCGCATCTCCTCGGCCTGGTAGCGGTAGTTGACGTTGACAGGGATGGCCCGCAGCTTGAGCACGGCGAAGACGCTTTCCAGGTACTCAATGCCGTTGTACTGCGCGATGGCCACTCGGTCCTCGGTGCCGATGTCCCGGCTCGCGAGGTAGGCCGCGAGCCGCGACGCCCGCTCGTCGAGTTCGCGCCAGGTCCGGCTGCGGTCGCCGTGCGTGATGGCGGTTCGATCGGCGCGCACGTCCGCCACGGTCTCCAGCACGGTCGCAAAGTTCTCCCGCACGACCCGCCACCGTCCTTGTCCGCCGGTCTGGTCCGCCGGTCTGGTCCGCCGGTCTGGTCCGCTCAGTCAACTGGGGGCCGGTGCCGAGCGTCAACAGGCGGCCGGAACGGCGGCGAGCCGACAAGCAACTGGTTCCAGTGCCGAGCGCCACCAGGCGGCCCGAACCGGCGGCGCGCCGACAAGCCGACCGAGGAACCCAGTTACCTCGTTCCCTTCCGATGTCCGACGCGCGGGTTCGTGGCGGCAAGGCAGGCGATGACATCCTCGTCGCTCGTTTGGGAGAAATCTTCGTAGAACTGACTAATAGCCCCAAAGAGGGGTGGCGTATCCACGCTGATGAGCACGTCAGCCTCGGCGCCGATCCGGTCTTCCCAGCCCTCCGGCGCGACCGGCACAGCCAGCACCACCCTCGCGGCTCCGAACGCCCGCGCGATGCGGCAGGCCGCAACCGCCGTCGAGCCGGTGGCGATACCGTCGTCGACGACGATGGCTATCTGGCCGGACAGCGGCACCCTGGTCCGGTCGCCGCGGTAGCGCTTTGCCCGGCGGTCGACCTCGGCCCGTTCCTGCGCGTCGACGGCGGCCAGGTCATCATCGCTCACACCGGCGTGCCAGATCACCGCCGGGTTCAGGACCCGCACCCCGTCCTCGCCGACCGCCCCGAGACCCAGCTCGGGCTGGAACGGCACGCCGAGCTTGCGTACCACGATGACGTCGAGTGGTGCCTCGAGGACCCTGGCGACCTCGGCTGCAACCGGAACCCCGCCGCGCGGCAGGCCCAGTACCACGACCGGCTCGCCGCGCAGGTCCTGCAGCCGCGCGGCCAGCTGTCGTCCGGCATCGACGCGATCGGTAAAGACCATGGGATCCCCCGCTGCCCACTCAACCAGATCTCGAGGGTGGCGCTGCCGCGCGGGTGCGGGCTCAGTGCGCGCCTGAGTTCTGGCCGCAGGCCCGGAGGGAACGGTCAGGACGGATCGGCTGCTGGCTGATACACTGATGCTTATATGCGCAACTATTCATGGAACGGATCGGATGGCTGACGGAGCGCCTCATGCGGGGCACCAGCACCCGGCTGGCCCGGACGCCGACCGCCGTTATCTGCGCGCGGCCCTGGCGCTGCTCATGGCGTTCCTGGTGGGCGAGGTCACGGCCGCGCTGTTGTCTGGGTCGCTCGCGCTGCTCTCGGACGCCGGTCACATGCTCGCCGACGTCGGCGCCATAGCCGGGTCGCTGTGGGCAATCCGGCTCGCCGCGCGTCCGCCCGCTGGCGCGTGGACATTCGGCTGGCAGCGCGCCGAGATTCTGTCTGCCGCCGTGAACGGCGTCACGCTGCTGGTCGTCGCTGGCATCCTCACCGTTCAGGCCGTCACCCGGCTGATCCACCCGCATGCCGTCGATGCCGCGCCAGTCCTTGGGGTGGCCCTCGCTGGCGTCGCGGTGAACCTGCTCGCTGCTCGGTTGCTGGCTCGCGCCAGCCGATCCAGCCTCAACGTGGCTGGCGCGTTCCGGCACATCGTCACGGACCTGTACGGGTTCCTGGGCACCGCCGCCGCGGCGGTCATCATCCTGACGACGGGCTACGTCCGTGCGGATGCGATCGCGGCTCTGGTCGTCGTGCTGCTCATGGTCAAGGCAGCGTGGTCGCTGCTCCGTGCCTCCGGGCGAATCTTGCTCGAAGCGGCCCCCGAGCACATGAACCTCGACGACGTTCGGGCTCACCTGCTGGCGACCGGCCACGTCAGGGAGGTTCACGACCTGCACGCCTGGACCGTTACCTCCGGCCTGCCCGCGTTGTCCGCGCACGTGATCGTCGACGACTCCTGCTTCACCGGCGGGCACGCCCCGCGACTCCTCGACCAGCTGCAGGCGTGCCTGGCCGGTCACTTCGACGTGGAGCACTCAACGTTCCAGCTCGAGGCAGCTGCCCACGCCGACCACGAGCCCGGCACCCACTAGCACGAGCGTGTGATTCTGGTCACTGAGCTGGACATTGCCCGTGCTGCCCGGAATCGGGTAACCTGGGAGAGGTTTGACAAGGCACCTCGTTCGGTGAGGCGTCGACACGAACACAGGCCACTGATCCGACGACGTCGAGAGACGCCCAGGGTCAGGACAGGTCTCCCCGGCCTAAGGGGTGACCCGAAGTGGCTGTACCCCGCGGTGCTACGTCGTGTCGTGCCAAAGCTCTGACGAGAAGGGGTGTTCCGGCCGCGTTTGAGCGGTCACCGATCTCCCTGCGTGCCGCAGCGGGCACCCGCGCGTGCCACGACCGGAGGGAGGCGAGACATGGAACCTAGTAAACCGGGCCATCAACGGCCCGTCATCCAGCCGATCTCGAATCCCCCCGGCACGCGGTAGCCACCCGCTCTGCGATCCGTTCCAGGCTGCGCGCGAACGCAGCGCGGATGGATGCTGCGTGCCTCCCGAGACCAGGGAGGTATGGCCATGACCTCGCAGACCATGGACCTAGACGGCGCGGGCGCGGTCCTCGATCCCGAGCACGTTGGCGACATCCGCGGTGCCCTGGGCACGATCCGTCACGACGACCTCGCGCCGCGCAGCGGCTCAGCCGTACTCAAGACGCTGCTGGCGATCGTCGGCCCCGGCCTCATCGTCATGGTCGGCGACAACGACGCCGGCGCGTTTGCCACGTACGGCCAGGCGGGCCAGAACTACGGCACCCGGCTGCTGTGGACCCTGCTCCTGCTGGTGCCCGTGCTCTATGTGAACCAGGAGATGGTCGTCCGGCTTGGCGCCGTCACCGGCGTCGGGCACGCCCGGCTGATCATGGAGCGGTTCGGCAAGTTCTGGGGTGCGTTCAGCGTCATTGACCTCTTCATCCTCAACGCACTCACGATCGTCACCGAGTTCATCGGCATCACGCTGGCCGCTGCATATCTGGGCCTGCCGAAGGTCCCCGCGGTTCTGCTCGCCGCAGCGATCGTCGTCGCGGCCGCGTTCACCGGCAGCTTCCGCCGGTTCGAGCGCATCGCGCTCGCGTTCTGCGGCGCCAGCCTGCTGCTGATCCCGGTGTACGTCTTCGCTCACCCAGCGACGTCAGAGCTGGCGCGGGGCTTCGTCATCCCGCAGCTCCCCGGTGGAGCCGGCGGCCTGTCCACCGTGATGCTGCTGGTAATTGGCATCGTCGGCACCACGGTGGCGCCATGGCAGCTGTTCTTCCAGCAGTCCTATGTGATCGACAAGCGGATTACCCCGCGCTTCATGAAGTACGAGAAGGCTGACCTGATCATCGGCATCGTCACGGTGGTGGTCGGCGGTGCTGCGATCATGGGCGCAACCACGGTGGCGTTCGCGCACAGTCACCTGTTCGGGCACTTCACTGACGCGGCCGGACTGGCTGCGGGCCTGCAGGCCTACGGTGGCCGGGCGGTCGGCGTGCTGTTCGCGATCGCGCTCCTCGACGCTTCGATCATCGGCGCGTTCGCGGTCTCGCTGTCCACTGCGTACGCGCTCAGCGACGTGTTCGGCATCCACCACTCGCTGCACCGCGGCGTGCGCAGTGCCAAGGGGTTCTACGCGGTCTACGCAGCGCTGATCGGACTCGCCGCAATCATCGTGCTCATTCCTGGCTCGCCGCTGGGGCTGCTCACCGAGGGGGTTCAGGCCCTGGCAGGCGTGCTGCTACCGAGCGCGAGCATCTACCTGCTGCTGCTGTGCAACGACCGCGAGGTACTCGGCCCGTGGGTCAACGGAAACAAGACCAACGCCTTCACCGGAACTGTGGTCGCCGTTCTCGTCGCCCTGTCGGTCATTCTGACCGCGTCGGTCTTGTTCCCCACGATCAGCGCGCGGCAGATCCTCGACATCATGATCGCCTGCGGCGCCGCCGGCGTGCTGGTCGCGGGGTTCGTGCTCAGTCGGCGACTGCGTGCCGTCGGGGTTGCAGCCGACCCGGTGGACCGCTCTGGCCGGGAGAACTGGCGGATGCCGCCCCTGCACCTGCTGCAGCGGCCGGCGATGGCCACCAGCCGCAAGCTCGGCATCGGCGCACTGCGGGTCTACCTGGCGATCGCGACGATCCTGGTCATCGTCAAGATTGTCGAGCTCGCCATCGGCCACTGACCGCAGCGTCTGCACTGCACTGCACCGCGTCGGCCGGCCGGGCCGACGCGGTGCAGTTCGCCGTCGGTGCGGTGCTCGCTCCGGTTGCGGGCCCGGCGGGCGCGGCGCAAGGACCTGCCACTCGGCAGGCTGGTCACCGCGGCCATCGCGATGATTCACGCCGGTGCCGCTGAGGTCCGGGCGGGCCACATCGAGGAGCGCGACGCGCCCGCCATCCTGACCGTTAGCATCCGCGACTTGTTCATGGGTTCACGAACTGCCAGTCGGAGCGGATCCGCCCGCCCGCCGAAAATGCGATGACGTTCGTCCCGGTCGACACCACGGTGTCGCCATCCGGACCTATCATCTCCCAGGCCACGCACACCATGTCGTGATGGCAGACCGGGGGCCGTCCAGCGCGGAACCGGTGGCCGCCGGCGACCCACGCGTCAAACGTTCGCTGCAGCGCCGTGCTGACTTCGGCCCAGCCGACGTACTCGGCGCGACCGTTAACCAGCGTTCCCTGCTCGTCCCACAGCTGCTCCACCGCTGAGCCGCGAGTCACCGGGTCCGCCATGCCAGTCCTTTCCCGCTATTTCTGTCGTGGCAGCAGCCTGCAGTCTCCTGTACGGGGAGGGTCAAGCGCCGTTCCCGCCGCACACGGACCGTCCCGCGCCGTCCCGCCGGACACGGACCGGCGTCAGTATCCGCTCGACGCGTACCCTCGCTGGTTGGCACGGTCGGCCAGGCCCCGAACCTCGTCGGCGATCTGCGGGTACACCCCGTCGGGCAGGTAGTGCCCGACGCCCGGCAACATGACGAGCCGGGCGTTGCTGATCGCGGCGGCAGTCTTACGGCCGGCGGCCGGGCGCAAAAGCGGGTCCTTGGCGCCGTGCAGAACCAGAGCCGGGACGCGGACGCCGGCCATGGGGCCGCCGCGCCATTTCGCGCCGGCCTGGCGGCTTTGCGCAGCGGTGTCACGAGCGCCGCTGACCTCGTCCCGCTCAGCCATCCGACGCACCGCGGCCTCGTTGAGCGGATAGTCGGGCGCCGCCACGGCGCGGGCGAGAGCGAGCGCCAGCGCGATATCGCCTTCCTTGCCCGCCGGGAATTTCAGCCGGGCCAGCCGAGCGACCGTACTGAGCCGGACGTAGCGCCCCGCTTGCAGACTTCCGACGTCGCCCGGCAGCGACGCCGAGGAGGTGACGCTGCGCGCCCGGCTTGGGTGCCGCACGGCGATGCGCTGGGCGACTTGCCCGCCCATCGAATGACCGAACAGGTGCGCCGAGTCCCAGCCGAGCGCGTCGAGCACGGCAGCTGCATCATCGGTCATGTCCTCGGCGGTGTAAGCCACGGAGGACCGGCGCAGAACTGCGGCGAGCGGGTTGGCCGTCCCGGTGTCAGGGAAGTGCGTCGACTGCCCCGCGTCCCGCTGGTCATAGGAAGCGACGTGAAAGCCTCGCTGCACGAGCTCCGTGACCAGGGCGTCCGGCCACCAGAACCGCGACACGCCTAGCCCCATGATCAGCAGGAGGGGGTCACCCCCAGCACCGCCAAGCTCCTCGAAAGCGATCTGCACAGCGCCGTTGCGTGCGTAGCGGGCCTGTTCGCCCACCGGAGCGCTCATGATCTTCCCATCTCCTTCGCAAACATCGTTCGCAAAGCAGGCTAGCCGTTCAGGAACGTTGTTCGCAATGAGGAGGAGGGGTTACGCCCGGGGAGTCAACCGAGGTCACCCGGATACGAGATTTTCTTGACGGCTCGAAGCCTTAGCTGGTTAATCCAGTGCCGCGGCAGCCATGTCGGTTGCGCTGGCGCAGACGGCGTGTGTTCGATCTTCTCGTTTCCTGACTTCGGCACGAGGCAGCGCGACGCTCCGCGCTGCCACTCCCGGCCGACTTGCGGCACTGGCTCCGGCTGTAGAGCCACGACGGCCCGAACCCTAATGCATGCTGACTGCTAATCCCCGTCCCCGAAGCCATTGTGCGCACGGTTCTCCCGGAGGCTCAGGGATTCCATCCGAGCAGGTCACACGATGTCGCGCCGGGCGGCGCTTCCGCCGAAAGCTTCTGCAGCGAACGCGACGGGATCTCGGCGCCTGGCTGGTAGTTCTGCTGCGACATTTCGATGCCGTTCTGTTCCCACTCGATACCGAAGGCGGATACCGACTGGGGGGCGCTTCCGGGGTTCCATACAGCGACCTGGCCATCACCGTTCACGATCTGACATCCGCCAACATCTAGGGCTCCGGCGGCGTGCAACCCGCTAGGTTCGCCCGCGCCGCTATCGCTCCTGGCGGCGGTACCGCGAAAGTCGAAGCCAACGGCCAGGGCCAGACCGCCGACGGTTGCCGCGACTGCGACGGCAAGCATGATCCAGAACACTGTGCGATGTTTCTCGTCTGGGATGGCTGCGTGCGTCATCGCTCGGAAGCCTTCCGATACCGCATCGCAGTCCTGATCGCGACTCCGAGTAGCCAGCCGATTCCGACTATGATCACCAGGCAGCCAATATCGTTAAGCGCATTGAACGTCTTGCAGTTGGCGTTGTGGACGCCGAACGAGCCGCAGAGAGCGGCGGCAGTGTGCGGCGAATCGCCAAGTCCGTTCTCGGCCAGTAGTCCAGTAAACGCCATAACCCATCCCACAACGATCAGGCCGAGTCCGAAGATGGCCCCCATTAGAGGGAGCCGGAACTGCGCCACGCGTTCGTCACGCGGCGGGCGCGGCGGATAGTTGTAGCCGTACGCCATTCGAGGGCAAGTCCTTTCGGTTCGGCTGGCTTTCGTCTTTGGCGGCAAGGCGCCCAGTGGGCGTTAGCTCGCGCCGCATTGATCGCGTCGCAAATCTCTTTGGCCGTCGTGGCGCAGCTTCACCTTTGCCTGTAATGCACTGACCCGCCCCTGCCGGATTCTGCGGTTTGTAGCCGCCACTGCCGCAGGCGCTAACGGCGAGTGCCGAAGGCCGCGCCGACCGCGGCTGGGGCGAAGCGCTGTGCGTGGGAGTTGCCTCATGGGTCGGGTGCTTCCCTCGGCATTGCTGGCTGCCTAGGCGGTCAAGCTGCTGACCGTTCAAGGCGGTCACTTGTTTACGTGAGCTAGGACGCCAAACATTGACCAATCGTTTACCTTTGCTTTACGTGGCGTAGATCACACGAGCCGGGCACCTCCAGCACGCAAACACGCCCGCCGTGGCAGGCGTTGGGGGCATGTGAGTGCGCTGACCGCGGCGAAGAGCCGGGCGGGCCTTGCCTCCGAGCCGGGCGGGCCTTGCCTCCGAGCCGGGCGGCCTTGCCTCCGGCCTGATGACAACGGTTCACGAACCCGCTGGCTGAATGGAGCCGCGCTGGCTGAATGGAGCCGCGCTGGCTGAATGGAGCCGCGCTGAGTAAGCCGGACCGGCACCCGGCGCAGCCAGTCAGGTGGCCGCCGCCGGGTACGCCGGCCGGTGCGCGACTCAGCCGGACTTCACTGAGATCTGTCGGGCCGCGCCGGTCGACGGCTTCGGCATGGGGACTGTGACCTCGAGAATCCCCTTGTCGTACCTCGCCGTAATCTTGTCGGGGTCGGCGCCCTCAGGCAACGAGACAGCCCTGGTCAGCGAGCCGTACTTGAACTCGGAGTGGCGGTCTTGTTTGCTTTCCTCACGCCGCTCGGCGCGGATGGTCAGCATGCCGGAATCGACGGTGACCTCGACATCCTTCTCTGGGTCTACGCCAGGCAGTTCCGCCCTGATCACGTATTTCCCGTTATCGGTGAAATCCTCTACGCGGAACGTCTGATTCGAGCCAAACGGAAGCATGCCTGGCCACGGCCCCTCCAGCCAGTCGAGCAAGTCAGGGAACCGGGCCGACGCCCGGAGAGCAGGTAGCGGCATGGCTCCTCCTGGAGCTAGCGCGGATTCTCTCTAGCGGATCTCATTCCCCCGCCGACCCCGGCCATCCGTCTCGGCGCCAGCGTCACGGTGCGAACTCAGTTCGGAGGACCTGCCCACCAGGAAAAGGGAACCGGAGCCTCGTTGGTCTTTATGGCTGAGCAGCGAGCGCACGTCCGGAATTGCTCCGCAGGATGATCCGGGTCTGAAACCTTCCACTCGGACCAACGATGCCCGACGACCAGGCACACCAGCTTGCTGCGCATGGCGCGCCCAACGTCCATGCGGCCGAGTGTGTCGCGCCCCTAAACACGCGCGCAACAGCTCCGACCTGGTTGGTGAGCGCACTCGTGTAAGGGTCGGCGACGCTAGTCAGCATCACGTGTTAGTAGGGGTCGCCTGTTGTCTGGTACTGGCGGCCGCTGGGCAGCTGCCAGGTCATGTGGCCGGGCTGGTCCTGGGACAGGTGCCAGCGCGGGGCCTGCTTGGCGCGGTGATGTCGCCGGCACAGCGGGCTGGCGTTGCATTCGCAGGTGGGTCCGCCCTGGTCGTAGGGCTGGGTGTGGTCGATGTCGCAGCGGGCTGCGGGGTGGCGGCAGCCGGGCGCGGCGCAGGTCCGCTGCCGGACCTCGATGAGGTGGCGCAGCGCGGCGGGCCAGGGGTAGCCGGGTGCCTTTCGGGCGTGCGCGCACGGGCTGCTCTCCAGCAACTGCAGCCTGCCGCGCAGGGCGGCGGCCCAGGTGATGACGGGCTGCCCGGCGGCCGCACCTACACCACCACCAGCGAGCCCTATTGCAGCTGAGCTCC
>JASHOE010000114.1 GCA_030041275.1 Streptosporangiaceae bacterium | reverse complement strand
TGACCCGCGCGGCCTGCAGCCCGGTCGCCTCAGCATTCCCGTGGTAGCCGGTCCAGCTGGCACCGGAGGCGGGGATCTGCGGCTCCGGGATGGCGGGCGCGGTAGCCGACGACCCGGACCGAGACGGACCGCCGGTGGCCGGCCCGGCGGGCCCGATGGCAGAGCCGTGGGACGACCCAGAACAGGCCGAGCAGACCGCCGCTAGGACTCCCACGGCAGCGGCCAGCGTTCCTTTCCTCATAGCGATCGCTCCCGTCCAGGCCGGCGGATGAGTCGGATCGCCGGCTGCGAGGTTGCCAACTCCACAGAGTGCCAGAACGATCGGGTACGGCGCGCGCCTTGATTGTCAGGCGCGTCCGGACCTAAGTCGGGACGGGGTGAGTCAGGCGTGGTGGCGAGCAGCGGGGCCCGGGCTCGCCCCGAGTTGGGGTCGCCAGGAGGCTCATCGAGGCGTTATCGATCACTGCTGGCCGTTGTTCGCCGGGGCGTCGTGGCACGCACGAGGCTCATCGACGAGAAGGCCGCGGCTGAGCTTCCGTAGGTCGAGCACGTAGCAATCCTGGACGCCGGGTTCGACAGCCGCGCCTATCGCCTGCCCGGGATGAGGCGAGTGAAGGTGTTCGAAGTGGACCATCCGGCAACGCAGGCCGCCAAACGGCGCGTCGTGCAGGACGGTGCTGGCGAGGTGGCCAGGGTCAGGTTCGTTCCGGTGGTATTCGGGACCGACGATCCGGCGGCGAAGATTGCCAACGCGGGCCACCAGCCGCCGCCCGCCGAAGGTTCGCCCGCCGAGGACGCGATCGTCGCCATGTTCGCGAGGGCGTGGGAGTCGGCTGCCTGAAAGCGCCGTCGGACAGTTCATCGAAGCCGTCTGCGCATCCAAATGACGACCGGCACCAAGGAATAGTCGGCCGCCGCATCTGCCCATCGCCTACGCGCGTCGTGACCGCAGCAGCTAACGGCTAGCGCGGTGGCCTAGAAGGTGTCAGCGAGCCGCGCTCAGCTTGGCTCCTCGCAGGCAACGGCAACGGGATTCTGCGGGTCATCGTTTCCTTGCCTGTCAGCCGACCCGACAGCGAAGTTCTGCCAGAACAGCCCGTCTCCGGGATCGATATACGGATCGCCGGCGCAGGCAAAGCCGGCCCGGAACAAGATCCGTGCGCTGGCGTCGTTGGTGACCAGGGCCCTGGCGTGCAAGGTCGTGCAGCCCTCGCCGGACATGAAGTCCATCACCGCTGCGAGTGATGCTCCGGCAACGCCTTTCCCTCGCGCCGACGTGTCGCCGACCATGTACGACACTGCAGGCGCAGGCAGCATCGCGGACGGCTGCAGGTCGACCCAGATGGCTCCCACGATCGTGCCGCCAAGTTCGATCATCCAGTTGTACTGATCGGTCCTGTCGAGGAAGCTCGTGATACGGGCAGCTTCTTGCTCCAGGCTGGCTGGCGCGATGTGATCGTCGGGCACGCCCATCATCTGCAGGGTTTCACGGCCCTTTCCGCCGGTGAGCCAGCGCACGCTCAGCGCGCTGTCACGGGTAACAACGGGCATCACCAGGCGAACCGGCAGGTTCGGCGCTGTCAGCGGGCGCACAAACATCTCCGTCAGGTGTCTCCAGACCAGGTACGGAAGGCTGGCTTAGCGATCAATGCTCTGCTGCCTGCCGGCTGGAAACCGGCGTGCCAGGAGTGTTCGCCGCTGCCGATGTCCGCCACGGCTCGATCAAACGCGTCGCCTCCGCTGTCGGCGAAGGTTCCATCGCCGCGACGCAGATATATCAGTACCTGCAAGACAGACCCCGGACGCCTAGAGCCCGCTGACAGCAGTTGCGCCATGCTGCAGACTAACGAGTGAGATTAAGCGCGTGGTCATCGGAAGGGCCGTCACTGGGCTTGACGTGCGGTGATACCGCAGGTGGTGACGTCGCGTCTCGGCCTGTTGCCCGCCGCTCTGGTCGGCCTTGGCGCGGGCTCTGCGGCTGCTTTGCTCAGCCAGGCGCTATCCGGGCGTGTAGCTCGCTGCGATTTCAGCCGCGACGTCGGCCAGCCGCTCACGCAGTTCCGGCGGGTCGAGCACCGTAACGTCGGTGCCGAACCCGAGCAGGATCTGGACCGCCGCGGCGGCGCGGAACCGGAGCTTCAGGTCGACATGGCCGGAGTCGTCGCCATTGGCGGGCGGCGGCTCCGCCAGGTCGCTTTCGTGCAGCAGCAGGAACCGGCCCAGAATCTCCCGGCGAACCCGCACGGTCACCGCGAACTGGCCCTGGAAGTTCTCGATCTCCGCGCGGAGATCCTCCCAGATGTCGGCGAGTTCTACCCCGTGGCGGAGCCGGGCAGCGGACTCTAGGAGCGTAGCGGCCAGGATCCGGTCGGCACGGAACAGCTGCGGCTCGGCCCGGTGGTCCGCCACCAGGTACCAGACGCCCGCCTTGCTGACCATGCCGTACGGGTCGAGCGTGTAGGTGCGCACCGAGCCGTCGCGGCCATGGCGGTAGCGGAGCGTCACCCGGCGGCTGCCGAAGGACGCCTCCTGAAGGACTTCCAGGTGATCCCTGGGCAGAGCCGCCCCACGCCAGCGCACCGGGTCGATGAGGATCCGCCGGCTGGCGAGTTCCGCGCCGGGCCGCTGCTGATCGGGCAGCGCCGCCATCAGCTTTCGTAGCGCGGACCGGATCGCGTCCCCGAGACCCAGTCCGAGGTCGGCCCGGGCCGGGCCGGTCAACAGCACCAGCAGCGCCCGAGACTCCTCGGCCGTCAGTCCGCTGACGTCCGTGCGATACCCCGGTGTGAGGGCGACCCCGCCGAGCGGGCCGCGGACGGTGTAGACCGGGACGCCCGCCGCCGACAGCGCCTCCAGATCGCGCATGATCGTCCGCACGGAGACTTCCAGTCGGCTCGCGAGCTCCGCGGCGGTCAGCTGCCCGCGCGACTGGAGCAGCAGCATGATGGCAATCAGCCGGTCCGATCTCATGTCCCCAAGATTCTTTCCATATACATGACAGACATTGTCATATATGGCGCCGAGCATAGCTCTTGTCGGAGAGCACAGAACGAGAGGACAAGGTCATGACCGCAGCCAGCATCACCGCCCAGCAGGTCGCCGAGCGCTACGCCAGTGCCTGGACCAGCGGCGACATCGACACCGCTATGAGCTATGTTGCCGACGACATCGTCTGCGAGGCGCCGGCGGGCACCATCGACGGCAAGGTCGCCTACCGCGAGTTCACTGCGACGTTCGTGACCCGCCTGCTGGTCACCGGCCACGTCATCGCCGTCCTGTCCGGCGACAACAGTGCCTCGATCCTCTACACCAACGACACCAAGGTCGTGCCAGGCATGCGTGCGATGGAACACGCGGACATCGAGAACGGCAAGATCACCCACCTGGTCACCGTCTTCGACCGGCTGCCCTTCGGGCGCTTAAAGGAAAGCCACCACGCAAGGTGAGCCCGAATCTCGGCCAATTTGCATCGGCGCATGTCGAGCTGGCCGGACCACAAGGGCCGGATGCTGCTGGATCGGTCAGCGTGACGCGGCCGAGGTCACCATTGGGCAGCGCACACGGCACCTGGAGGCAATGGTCTGCTGGACCTCCCTAGAACGCGCGCGCTTTCACTGGTACCGGCTCCTCATTGCGATTGACGCCCTCCGCCGCAGCAGAAAGTTCATGGCCACCGCGGGATTCCGAGCAACCAAGAACTGAATAGGTCGATGGCACGCAGCCTGACAGCTCCGGGTGCAACAGAGCTGCCTCGGCGCAGCTGCCCGCCGGACTGACCCAGTTGCAGTGGGCGAGGCCGATCCGTCGCGGCTCTACGGGCCTATTGCGCGGCGCTGAGGTTTGTCACGGCGGCACGCGGCCGCGACAACGGCGCTTACCTGATCGGCGAAGCGGTCCGGCGCACGCGGTCCGGCAGGGCGTCTTATTCGCCCGGCACCATCGATCTCGCGTGGCTCGATCCCGCCCGGCACGTTGTGATCAGCTCCGAGTGGCCTGAGGAGACATGTAGCTAGGCGGTCTTGCGGCGGTAGGCGACCATGGCGAGGGCGTAGGCCAGGATGAGGATGACTACGCACCAGACAAGTGCGGTCCAGATGCTGGCGCTGACTGGCTGCTGCGCGAGCAGGTAGCGGATGCTGTTGACGATGGAGGTCACGGGCTGGTTGTCGGCGAATGCGCGCACCGGGGCTGGCATGGAGTGGGTGGGCACGAATGCCGAGCTGATAAACGGCAGGAAGATGAGCGGGTAAGCGAAGGCGCCCGCGCCGTCCACGGTCTTGGCGGACAGGCCGGGGATGACGGCGATCCACGTCAGCGCCAGGGTGAACATGACGAGGATGCCGGTGACCGCGAGCCACGCCAATACTCCCGCGTCGGAGCGGAAGCCCATGCCGAGGGCGACCAGTACGACGACGACGAGTGAGATCAGGTTCGCGACGAGCGAGGTCAGGACGTGAGACCACAACACGGACGACCGTGCGATCGGCATGGACTGGAATCGCGCGAAGATTCCGCCCTGCATATCCATGAAGAGCCGGACTGCGGTGTAGGAGATGCCCGAGGCAATCGTGATGAGCAGGATGCCGGGCAGCAGGTAAGTCACATATGAGCCCGACCCGTGCTTGATCGCGCCGCCGAGCACATAGACGAACAGCAGCATGAGAGCGATCGGCATGATCGCGGTCGTGATGATGGTGTCCGGGCTGCGCGTGATGTGGCGCAGGGTGCGGCCCAGCAAGACGACGGTGTCGTCGAAGAAGTGCTTGTTCATCGTTGCTCCTTAGTTGTCCTTGCCATGGGCACTGGCATGCCGACGTTGCCGCCGTTACCGTCGCTGCCGGTGATAGCGAGGAAGATTTCCTCCAGCCTCGGCTGCTTCTCGACGTACTCGATCTGGGCGGGCGGGAAGAGCTGCTTCAGCTCCGCAAGGGTGCCGTTCGCGATGATCCGCCCCTGGTGGAGGATCGCGATCTGGTCGGCGAGATGCTCGGCCTCATCCAGATACTGCGTGGTAAGCAGCACCGTCGTGCCGCGCCCGGCAAGCTCCCTGATGCTGTTCCATACTTCGAGGCGAGACTCCGGGTCGAGCCCGCTGGTCGGCTCGTCCAGGAAGATCACCGGCGGACTTCCGATGAGGCTCATAGCGATGTCCAAGCGACGGCGCATGCCGCCCGAGTACGTCGACACCCTCCGCTGCGCCGCGTCAGCGAACTGGAACCGGGCGAGCAGGCCATCCCCGATCCGGCCGGCGTCCTTTAGGTGCCGCAGCCGGGCCACCAGCACGAGGTTCTCGCTTGCGGTAAGGATCTCGTCCACGGCCGCGAACTGCCCGGTGAGGCTGATGGACTCCCGCACGCCCGCAGGCTGTGCGGCGACGTCGAAGCCGTTGACGCTGGCCGTCCCCGCGTCGGCCCTGAGCAGCGTGGACAGGATATTGATGATCGTGGTCTTCCCGGCGCCGTTCGAGCCGAGCAAGGCGAAGACACTGCCCCGGGCTACGTCGAAGTCCACGCCGCGTAGCACACGCAATTCCTTGTAGGACTTCTTCAGACCCCGAACGTGGATCGCTGCTTCGGTGGTCATCCCTGTTCTCCTCGCTCCACGTCCTCGATCGCCTTGGTGAGTCGGGCGCGTTCCTCGTCGATCCATCGCTTTCCGGTGTAGGCCTGCGCGAATGTATCGGCGAACTCGACCGGGTCGTCGCCGACGATCGCGCGCACAGGCGTGCCGTCGGCCGCGGCCCGCTCCCAGAGGTCGGCGAAGTCGCCGAACATCGTGAGAGCGGTCTCGCCGTCCATGACGCCCGCGTTGTACATGAAGTACCGCTGCAGCGCCTTCGCGGCCGTGCCGTACGGCTCGGCCAGCCCGTCGATGCGGGCCCTGTACTGCCGGTACTGCTTCTTCTGTTCGAGTGACCCGGTGACCCGCTCGATCCACTTCGGTGCCATCAGCTGCCTCCTTTGCGGAGCTGTTCCAGTCGCTGTGCGAGGAAGTTCCAGGTCTGCCAGAACTCGTCGAGGTATTCACGTCCCTGAACATTGAGGGAGTAGACCTTGCGCGGTGGTCCCTTCTCTGAGGGAACCTTCTCGACGTCGACGAGGCCGCGCTGCTCGACCCGGATCAGCAGGGCGTAGACGGTCCCTTCGGCGATGTCGGAGAAGCCCTGCTGCCGCAGCCATGCCGTGATCTCGTAGCCGTATGCGGGCCGGGCAGACAAGATCGCGAGAACGATGCCCTCCAGCGTCCCCTTGAGCATTTCGGTCACCAGCCTGGTCACGGAACACCCCCTCTCACAGCTACTCAGTAGCACTAGCTACAGGTACAAAGTAGCACTAGCTACTGGTACTTAGCAAGATAGAATAGTGCAGGTAGAGTGCCTCCGACTCCCGAGTTCGCGTGGCGTCGGCATCGGCGTCGAAGGCGGGAGGCTATTAGGCGGGCTCGAATGTCGCGCCCGCTGCGATGATCAGGGCTGACCGGGTGAGTGCCGCGGTGCACAGTCTCGGGTCGGCGGTGAGGACGAGAAGGTCGGCGGGGCCGCCATTCGTGATGCGGCCGACACCGGCGTGCTTGCGGCCGAGTTTGTCGGCGGCGACATGAGTGGCTGCGGCGAGGACTGCGCCGCCGTCGAGTCCAGCCTGGCGGAGCAGGTGCAGTTCGCGATGCAGTGACCAGCCGTGCGGGGTGTAGTTGTTGCCCGCGTCGGTACCCGCGGCGATGCGGACGCCAGCCGCTACCGCCTGGGCAAGGCCGCCGTCCAGGGTGGCCGACAGGATGCGGCGTGCGGCTGCCGCCCGGACGCGGGCGTGCTGGCCTGCGGCGAGGGTCAGCGCGCGGCCAGCCGGCTGCAGCCGGGCTGGCATCGCGGGATAGGCACGGTCAAGATAGGCGCGGGGACGGTCAGCGTGCGCAAGCGCTTCCATGACTGCCAGGGTCGGTGTCCACACCGTGCCTGCGTCGGCCATCGCAGCGAACACCTGGCGAATGCGCGGGCCAGCCGGGATGTGTTCGATGCCGTCCACGCCCGCGCTGACGGCATCAAGAGCGTCGACATCGGTGTGAACATGCGCGAGCACCCGGAGGCCGTAGCCGTGGGCCTGCTCGACAATGGCGCGTAGTGTTGCCCGGCTCAGCCGTGGCGCGCGGCCGCCAAGATCGCTGCAGGTGATCTTGACCAGGTCAGCGCGGTCAGCATCGGCGAGCTGACGGACATGTGCACGGGCTCGTGCAGGATCGTCGGTCTCCAGTGCAGCGCTGGTCGCGAGGGTCTGTGACCAGGCGTATGCGGTGCTGGTGGGGTGACTGCCAGGAGCGGTGATGCCGCGTCCTGCCACCAGGACGCGGGGGAGAGTTCCTGGCGCGCCGGCTGCGGCCGAGCGGCGAGCGAACATGGCCGGCGGGTGCCCGAACAGGTCAGCCACCGTCGTCACCCCGCAGGCCAGATGGTCGGCAAGGCGCGGCTCAGCACGAACGGGATCAGTGTGCTCGGCCTCGTCTCGTCCGGGTAGTCCCGTGCCGCCGAGATGGACGTGGCTGTCGATAAGTCCGGGGACGACGAATCGGCCGGCGGCCTCGATCACCGTAGCCCTGGGTGAAGCGGCCACCTGGCCCGTCCGGGCCACCGCCACGATCCGCCCGTTGCCGATATGAACCTCGCGGCTGGCGAGCGCGTCGCCATCGGTGAGAACGGTCGCTTCCCGGATGACTAGGTTGGCCTTGCCGATCGGGACCGTCACCGCAGTCGGCAGAGCATCGAATTCCGTCCATGCACGGCGCCATCTTGATACCGCGGTGCTGGGCAGTCGAGCGAGTTTCCGCGGGAGCCGTCAAAAGCCGGTGAGCCGAGGCCGTTTCAGTGCTAGAAGTCGCGGGCCGCGCTGCTCGGATCCCGGCGTTGCTGTACGGGCCGCCAGCGCTGGCAGGACGAGCCTGGAGGAGGCGGCGTTCCAGGTCGTAATCACCATCGCCAGGGCGGCGACACCGGTCGCCGACTTCGTCGGCAAGCACAGCGGCGGACGAGAGCTATGAGTTCGTCCACGCCGCTGACCCGGGCCATGACTGATGGAATGCTATGTCCTCTGCCGTCGCGCGCCTTCTCAGCCGGGCCGGGCATCCTGTCGCCCTGATCTCCTTCGAATGGGGAAAGATGGCGGCGATCAGGTGACGATAATCACCGCAACGCCAACAGCGTCGTATGTTCCGCGCGCACGCGCGTCCCTGGTCGCGAGGCTAGCCCCGTGCTCTTTGGCAGCCAGCGCTACGAGCGCATCGTAGACGGCACCGCCGGCGATGCCCAAGCGGCTGAGGGTGTCCGGCATCTTACGGGCAAGCGAGGTACTCAATATGAAAGGCGCCGCAAAGCGGGTTTTCAGCAACTGGGCGGCGTCGACTGGTGCCACCCGTGCGTCGCCGGGCAGCCGAGTGAGAACCGAGTACGTCTCGGCGAGCGCATGACCGCTGAGTGCGATCTGCTGTCCGCCCCACCATCGCATCACGCCTGCATGGTCATGATGTGAACGGATAAGCAACGGAACGGCGACGCTCGTGTCGACGGCGATCGTCACTTGCGGCCTGCGTCGATGAGCGCGAAGACGATGCTGTCATCAACAGGGGTGTCAGCATCCGCGACGAGCACGCCGTCCTCTTCTACGAGGCGCGCGGTTCGACCCGCGGGCAGAATCTGCGCTCCCGCGCCGTACGGGGTGATGTCGACCCTCGTGCCGGGCAGCAAGCCCAGCGCGTCGCGGATGGGCTTGGGCAGCACGATCCGGCCGGCCTGGTCGACGACTGATTCCATGGGAATACGGTACCACTCAGTTCCCATTATCTGAGCGACCTGCGGTACCCGTCCATCTCCGGTCGATGCACGTCGCTGGTGGTGATCCCTTGGATATCCCTACGACCGAGACATAGATCGCACCGCAAACTGCAACGACCGGGCACCACAGGATCTCGGTTTCGTCCGAAGGGGGCGACTCCAGGTGCCGACCTCACATTCCGGTGCGGTATCTCGTCGGAGAGGGTGAGGGCAGATCTAATCAGCGGAGGCACCCTATGGCCACCCGATCGGGGCCGGGACACGGCCGGTCCGACCCGGACCTGAGCGCCATTACGAGCGAGCGGTATGCGCTGACCAATCTCGCCTACCGGATGCTGGGCTCTCTAGCCGAGGCTGAGGATGCCGTACAGGAGGCTTACGCCCGCTGGTACGCCATGACCCGGCAACAGCAGCAGGCAATCGAATCGCCGGGCGCCTGGTTGATGAGGGTCACCGGGCGTGTCTGCCTCGACATTCTCGGCTCGGCCCGTCTCCGGCGGGAGCGCTACGTGGGGGAGTGGCTGCCTGAGCCGTTGCCGGACCATGCCGAGTGGATCTCTCAGCACGCCGGAGCCGAGGCTGACCCGGCGGACCGGGTCACGCTCGATGAGTCGGTCAGCATGGCGTTCCTCGTCGTACTCGACTCGATGACCCCGGCTGAACGTGTCGCTTTTGTCCTGCACGACGTCTTCGGCTACCCGTTCGCCGACGTGGCCGAGATTGTCGGCCGGACCCCCGAGGCATCCCGCAAGCTGGCCTCCTCGGCCCGGCAGCGCATTCACGCTGCTCGGCCTCGTGCAGATCAGGGGGCCCGTCAGGCAGAGGTCGTCCGGGATTTCAAGCAGGCATGGGAGGCCAAGGACATCAACGCCCTCATCCGACTGCTTGACCCAGATGCCGTGATGACCACCGACGGCGGTGGTGTGGTCGCCGCTGCGCTTCGCCCGATTGAAGGCCGCGAGAAGCTGGCGCGGTACGCCTTCGGCGTCGCCGACAAGGTATCCGACGTGACGATCCTGGAACGCACGGTTAACGGGCAGCCCGGCCTGGTGGTTCGGCAAGACGGCGCGACCGTCACGGTGCTCGCGTTCGCTGTGACCGCCGGCCGCATCACTCACATCTGGGCGGTCCGCAACCCCGTCAAGCTCCGATCCTGGCCGGCGGAGGGGCAGGAGCCACATACCGACATGCGGCCAGGTGAGTGGCGGTGATCGCCTGCATCCGGTGGTAGTGAAACCACCCCTCCTGCAAGCAGAAGCGAGTGTTGAGGCAATGGTTAGTAACAGCGCAGAGATCGCCGGCAGGTCGGCGGTCGTGGTGGGTGGCGGAATAGGCGGCCTGACCGCTGCTGTGGCACTGCGGCAGGTCGGCTGGCGGGTAACAGTCCTCGAGCGGGCCGCGAGGTTCGGCGAGATCGGCGCGGGGATCACGCTGCTGTCCAACGGGCTCCGCTGCCTCGACGCGATCGGTCTCGGCGACGCTGTACGCGGTAGCGGTATGCCAGTGCTCGCCATCGGCATGCGCACAGACAAGGGCCGGTGGCTGTCGCGGATCGACGGTGACGGCACCGACCTGGAAGCGCGAATGGGCACGACTACTCTCGTCCTTCATCGCGCTGAATTGCACAAAATCCTGCGCGACGCGCTGCCGGCCGCAGCCCTGATTGCCGGTGTGGTGACCAAGGGAATCCACGGTGGCACGGACGGCGGACCGGCGGAGGTTCATTTCCGGAACCGGGACCGGGATTCGCTACTGCGCGCCGAGCTCGTCGTCGGTGCCGACGGGGTGCACAGCTGGGTTCGTGCCCAGCGCTGGCCCGATGCGCCTGCTCCGGTGTACTCCGGATCGACCACCTGGCGCGCGGTCACGACCCCGTCGTCGGCTGCGGTCACCGAGATGAGCCTGAGCTGGGGCCGAGGTACCGAATTCGGCGTTATGCCGCTGGTCGACGGGCGCACCTACTGGTATGCCGCTGCCAACGCCGTCGAGGGCCAGCGCAACCGCGATGAGCTTGAGGAGCTGCGCCGCCAATTTGGGGACTGGCACGAGCCGGTCCCGGCAGTCCTGGCGCACACCCAGCCCCAGGCCGTGCTGCGCCACGACATTTACCGGCTACCGAAACTAGACAGCTACCACCAGGGCAGCGTCGTTCTGCTCGGCGACGCCGCGCACGCGATGACGCCCAACCTCGGGCAGGGCGGCGGGCAGGCACTCGAAGACGCAATCGCGCTCGCAGCAGCGGTCAGCCGCGCCAGCAACGTTGCCGCGGCGCTCTCGAAGTACGACCACGAACGCCGCGCCCGCACCCAGGCAATGTCCCTGGCAGCGACCCGGCAGCTGCGATTCGGCCAGCAGCTACACAACCCCATTGGCGTTGCGATCCGCAATACGGCGGTCGCGTTGACGCCAGACCGCGTCGCGCTGCTCGCCATCGCCCGGTACGGCAAGTGGTACCCGCCCGCGAGCCGTGTGCTTCAGGATGCCCTGGCTGCTCGAGCGTCGTCTGGTTGAGCAACTGAACGTCAAGCGGTGCGCCCGTCCGCCCACCCGCCTGGATGCTGGCTCGTTGTCGGCCGCTTCGACCCCGCAGACGATTTCGTGGCCCGGGACGAACGGCAGGGTAAGCCCTAAGGGGCCGAACTGCTATCAGCGCTGCGGCAGGCACCGTGTCCTTGCTAGGAAGGTCATCGGTCACCAGCATGCTGGAAATCCTTGACAGGGATCTTGAAAAGGAGGCAAGGGATACCGGCCCGCACAGGCCGCGCCCTGACTATCCAATGGCACTAGGCAGTGACGCACACCGCGAGATCATCGAGCAGATCGTTGTCCGCTACCGGAACGACGATCGGATAAAGGCAGTGGCAGTCTTTGGCTCCATTGGTGCTGGCACGTGGCACGAGCTCTCTGACATAGACCTTGACGTGGTGGTCGGCGAAGGCGAGGTAGTTGAACCGGCCGATGAAGTAGCCGCGTTGTTCGGCTCCAGAGCCGCGATCACCCTCGCGCGGTCCGACTCGGCAGACGTCGTTCTCGATTCACTGCAGGAGATCTCCATCCGGTGGCACCCGCTGCAGACGACCAGTCCCAACATCGCGGCAACCGTCCGTGTTGTTCACGGCGGACTTTCCGATACTGATCTTGCCGCGGCCGGCCGGGCAAACCGGCTGTCGCCCGATGAGCAGCAGCTTCTTGATGCGCTGACGCGTGATGCCATCGGAGCAAGCAAGTCGCTGGCACGCGGACGTCGCTGGGAAGCCGCCGCAGCCGTCGAGCGGATGCGCCTATCGTTGCGGGACCTGCGCGGCCGCAGGGACACTCTGCGGCTTGACCCAGCCGATCCGGGCGGTGCGCTCGTTGCAGTGATCGACGAGGCGCAGGATGCATATGACCTGGGTCCCCGTCGACGCGCCTTGCTCAGCAAAATCGACCTAGGGTCAGCGGTTTTTCCAGCACCGTGAGCCAATCCGACGATGGGTGTGGCTGACAGCCTGCCGTCGTTCGGATAGACCGTACGCACAGCCTGGAGCCCAGACCGTGCAGTCTCGGCTAGTCGTGGCACCCTTGTTCGTCTAGGCGGGCTCGTACTGGCGCAGCATGGCTTCGAGCGCGGCCTGGTCAGGGCCAGTAAACGGGCTTGCAGATGGCGCGTCGAGCAGGGTGTCGAAGAGGGCTGTGCTGCCACGAGTGACCGGCGGCAGGTGCGTGCTCAGGATGGCGGACGGCCCGAAGTCGCGCAACGGCCGGAATGAGGCGGCGAACTTCGCTGGGTCGACGGTGTGCACCCACGGGCTGTCGACCGTCGCCCACAGCAGCTGCGCGGCCCGCAGGTCCTGGGCGCTGACGTCGCCGGCGTCCTCGGCGGTTGCCTGCCCGGCGGTGGGCAGCGGAGCGCCGAAGCAGTCTGAGCTGAGACAGACACCGCTGGTGGTGTCGAGGACGCCGACGGTGGCGGGGTTGTCGAACAGCGGCGGCCGGAATCCGGTCAGCCGCCGATCGCCGGCATCGAGGGACTGGCCAGGGTTGAGGAGGTAGATCCGGTCCAGTGGCAGCGGTCGTTCGGCGGACATGATCCCCGCGCCGGCGAATGTGGTGACCACGCGTGCCTTTGGCGCGACATCCAGCAAGGCGAACAGGCCGCCGGTGTGGTCGCGGTCGGGGTGGGTCAGCCAGATCCAGCGGACATCCGCCGGGTCAATGACCACGGCGAGCGAGGCGACGAAGTCGCGGTCGGGCAGCCCGAGGCCGGTGTCGACGACGACAGGCTGCGCCGCGTGGATCACGAAGGTGTTGACCGTCAGGAAGCCGAGGCCCGGAATCTCCAGGTAGTCGCCGAGGACGCTGATCTCGGGATTGACGTGGTAGCCGTGCATGTTTCCACCTTGGTAGGTGCCTGGGTTGGCCTCAGAACGGAACCTGGATGGCGAGCAGGCCGTTGGCGTGGCCCCGGCCGGACAGAAGACGGCAGAACTCGACGGCATCGGTCTCGATAGACGGTTCGTCCTGGCCGCTCGACCAGGTCCCGCCCGCGGGCCCTGTGAGGTGCAGGGCGAAGGGCTGGCCGTGGCGGACCGCCCACTCGGCGACGACGTCGGCGACGAGCACGCCGTCATGCTCCGCAGTGAGGACGTGGGCGGCGCCGGTGGCCCGAGCGATGTCGGCGCGGTGCATCCACGGGTCGCGGGTCAAGATGACGTCAATCAGGTAGCCGATCGTCCATGCCTCGTCGCGGCCGCCGATCTGCTGCAGGTCGGGCATCACGCGGCGGCGGATGAACCCCGGCGCGCGGCGCCGCGCGCGGGCGGCTTTCGGGGCGCGGGCGGTGAACCGGGCGGTGATCTCGTCCGGCGTCATGTGCAGTCGCTCGTCGACCTGCAAGCCGGTCAGGGCGTCAATGAACACGCCGCCGCACCGGCGGGCGAGCTTGACCTGGCGGCTGTTCTCGCGGATCGAGGCTGCCATCTCTACCATGCCTAGCGCATGCGCTGCCATGGCCCGCACGTCCCAGTCAGAGCAGTCGGTGAGCCTGGTCCAGTCGCCGGGGCGCAGCGCCCGCAGCAGATCAGCGAAGCGTTGGTACTCGGTCGCGGCGAGCCGCATAGCGGTATCCCGCGGCAGGACCGGGGTGCGTGGCTGGCTGGGTGCGGTCATGGTCACCGGGACCTCCTCAGCTGCGGGCCGGGCACGCCGACCTCGGCGCAGTACATGTCCACCAGGCGTGGCAACTGGCGCCTCCACCGGCTGCCGCCAGGGTCGTTAGCCAGCTGCTGGTCGACGAACCCGCCGACGATCGCCGTCCACACATCAAGGTCGGCTTGGGCGCGAACGCCGCACCTGCGCAGCCTCCCCCGCATGCCCTCATACACCGCGACGGAGGCCGCGTAGGCCGCCTCGCTCGGCTGGAAGCCGGGAACCGTCCGCTGGTTCATCAGCTGGTAACGGGCCAGGTCGGCCACTGCAAAGCCGAAGAACGTCTCGGCCAGGGCGAGCATCGCCCTGCGCGGAGCTTCGGGCTGTGGCGGCATGGCGTCGAACACGTCCTGGAGCTCGGTCCAGGCCTGGGCGAACATTGCATCGTAGATGGCGCTTTTGGAGTCGAAGTGCGTGTACAACGACGGCGAGCGCATCCCGATCTGCGCGGCCACCTCCCGCAGCGTGACCGCGGACAAGCCTTCCCGGCGGGCGATCTCCCACGCCGCATCGAGGATCTCCCGCCGGGTCGCCTCACGACGTTCGGCACGCCTATCACGATTAGGCAAAGCGCTCATAGTTAGGCAGTATGCCGACTCGATGGGCCGTTGTCAAAGGCACCGGGCGGCGGGACACCGGGCCAGCCGCGGCAGGTGACGGCGACCGTGCGACGGCGGACGCCATTACTTCAGCCCTTCCTGCCCGCCGCGTCGACCAGGCGGCGCAGACCACGGCCCGCCTCTGACCGAGCCCGCGTAACAGGCCAACTTCATGTAGCGCGGATAGATGGCCGCTACCGCAGCCGCAGCGCCTCGGCTGTCACGGGCCGCGCTCGGCACGGGTCGCCAGGTCAAAGATGGTGGCAATCTCGCTGGCGTAGCGGTCGATGTCGAACTCTGGGTCCAGGCCAAGCCGGGACGGGACGGTGTCGATTGCGGCGCGTATTGCCACCGCGATGGCGTAGGGGTCGACGTCGGGGCGCAACTGGCCGGCTGTCTGGAAGCCGGACAGCAGCTGCTCAAGGGCGCGGACTGCGTCAATCACGTGGGGGTCGTCCTGGAAGATCCGGCGCCCGTCCGCGCTGCGGGTGATCTCAAGGATTGCTGTCATCTCCTTGCGATGCTCGCGCATGAACGTCAGGTTCGATGCGATGTAAGCCCGCAGCATCGCGGGACCGGTGGACTCCGCGATGATCCGCGGGCGCATGTAGGCCACGCCCCGCTCGACCACATCGTGGACGACCTGCCGTATGAGGTCGTCCTTGCCGGCGAAGTGGTAGCTGATAAGGCCGCGGCTGATTCCCACTCGCTCAGCGATGCGGGCGAAGGACGCTTGCTCGTAGCCGGCCTCGGCGATCGTGTCGATCGCCGCCATCACGATCTGCGCCCGCCGAGCGGTCTCGATGAACGTGCGCTCGGACGCCACCTCTCCTGGCTGCATGACCAGGAACCTAGCAGGCTGACCAGCCAGCTTGCTACAGTCGGGCCATGTACGCCACGGGACTGGTGTCGGACGGCTGCGATGAGTCGTTGGGTCGACGCGCCCGGTCCCAGGATGGCGGGAACGGGCAGCGCTTACCGGCAACGGGCTCGCGATCAGCGGACGTGCGCGGGCCCGCGGCAACTCAGCGTGCTGGCAGCTTGCGGCTGCTCGTCCATCGTCCTCTTGATGTCGCTGCACGTTGAGAAAGGATGCCAATGTCAGCAGTCAGAGTCTTGAGACCGAAGCAACGATGGTCGATTTCGCCGAGGACTGTGCTCCCTACCGGCCTGCTATTTCGGCTGTTTAAGCCTCACTCGAACTACACGGTTGTTCTCGACGGCCACCCCGTGGGCAAGATCGGAAACGAGCAGGCGAGGGTCTTCGAGACGGAGCCAGGGGAGCACCGGCTGCATATGCGGTTCGTTGGGCTGCGCAGGTCCGCGGAGCTGCGAATGTCCCTCAAGGAAGGCGAGGAGCGGCAGTTCATCTGTGGCACCAGCGGGCTGGGCTGGCCCACCCTGCGGGAGGCGTCGCCACAGGATCTCGCAGATATCCGGAGATCATCCATCAGCGAGCCGCCGACGCCAGGGGATCCCGTTTCGGGACACTAGCGCAGCATGGTCGGAGTCGCGCTTTTGCACTAGAGCGGTGGCGGCCCAATCAGAACGCGGTACTTGCCAGCCAGCCATCCACCACCGCGCCGTCACCGTAAACGGTCACTGCCGAATCGGGAAGCGGCCTCCGCCGCATCAGCACGAGCAGCAAGCTGGCTGCCGGGCCGGTAACGGCAGCATCACCCCTGCCATGACCTAGCTCAACGGTCAGGCCTTCCGCGTCGCGCCGGATCATCCATTCGCCGCGGCCGTCAAGTCCGTCATCAGTTGCGTGTATGTGCAGGCCAGCACCGGCGGGCAGCGCCGTGGTCCGCTCGTCGCTGGTCCCGAGAATCCCGCGAGCGAGCAGCATCAGCCATTCGCCGATGGCATCCGCAGCTACCTCCGCCTCAATGACTGGCTCGGGCTGGGCGCCGACGGCGAGCTGGGCGTCGGCTCGGTGCACCAGCGTTTCATGCGCCATCCGCCGTATCCAGAAGCCGGCGGGCACCAGGCCGGTGAACGACCAGACGAGATCGCTGCCCGCTGCCCGCACCGCGTCGACGATCCGCGCCGCGCCCGCCCGCAGCCACGCCTGCCGCTCGGCGTCATCATCCGGCAGCTTGCCGTCCGGCACGCTCCGGAACGGAATGAACGCGTCAGACCTCGTGCGCGTGATCTCGGCTGCCCACCTGTGTGCCCTGCCAACGTGCGTGACAAGTTGACGCAGCGTCCATTCCGGGCAGGTGGGGATCGACAGGCTCTGATCGTGCTCAGCCAAGATCTCTGCCAGCCCTGCTGTGCTTGCCTCGATCTCCGCGACGTACCGGTCGGGATTGAGCTGGGGCATGGCACTCCTTCGGGGGATCTGCTGCGGTTAGCCTAGCCACGCGGAGGATGTGAGCCTGCTCCGGTTCCGCGGGGACGCTCGCTCACGAGCGGTGCCCGTTGCACCCTGGCTCGACTCGCGGTCGCTCCGTCATACCCGTGTCTGAAGCCACGGGTCGATGACCTCGCACCTCCGGCAGGTCAGGAGCTCTGGCCAAGCCAATCGCGGGCAGGTGGAGTCGGTCGGGGGGCATCAGGGTCACAGGCTCCAGAGGGCCTGGGTTGGGGACATGCGAGAAGCGCGGATGGCGGGCAGCAGTCCGGCGAGGGCACCGATGAGGGTGGCGGCGGCCAGGCCGCCGACCCAGGCGCTGGCGGGGATGACGGTGGCCCAGTGTTTGCTGTGGGCATAGCTGGCGGTGGCGGCGACACCGGCGATGATGCCGGCGGCGCCGCCGGCCAGGGACAGGAGGACGGCCTCGGCGAGGAACTGGATCCGGATATGGCCGCGGGTGGCGCCCAGGGCGCGGCGGAGCCCGATCTCCGACCGCCGTTCGATGACGGCGATGACCATGATGTTGGCCACGCCGATGGCGCCGACGAGCAGCGCGACTGCGCCCAGGCCAAGGAACAGGGAGTTAAACGTGGCCTTCGCGTCGGCTTGGGCGACCAGGGCGTCCGATGGCTGGGACACGGCGACGCTGCCGGGATCTTCGGGGTCGGCCTGGTTGGCGAGCAGCCGGTAGGCCGTATTGATCTCGCCGTAGGCCGCCTTGAGGTAGATCGTTCCGGGGTGGCCGTTGAAGGACAGGTAGTTCTCGGCGAAGCGGAACCCGACCAGCACGGAGGAGTCGACGTCGGAGGCGAGCACGTCGGGATTCAGAATGCCGGCCACATAGAGCCACATGCCGCCGTTGCCGTTGGCACCGGTGCCCGTGACCCAGACCCGCTCGCCGGGGAACACCTTGTCGATACCCAGCAGCTGGGCGGCAGCGGCCCCGAGCACGCAGACCGGCTCGCGGGCGGTTGCGGCATTGAGGAACGCGCCTTGCGCGAGGCTGGAGCCGGCGGTGGCCGGCAGGCCCAGGGTGGCTGCGTCGACGGAAAGCGCGTTGGTGTCGATCGACGGGATCAGCGGGGAGCGGTAGACGCTGGCGCCGGTGGCGCCGGTCGACTGGACCTGGTACACGCCGTCCAGCCGGGCGATCATCGCGGGAGCGGCGGCCGGCAGATCGGCAGTGGCGCCGTTGACGTTCTGCCCGGGCTGGACGGTGAGCAGGTTGGTGCCCAGCGCGGCGATCTCGGCGTTCAGCCCGGCGGCTGAGGAGGCGGACAGCCCGAGCACGGCCACGATCGCGGCGACCCCGATCGCGATGCCCAGCGCAGAAAGAGTGGCTCGCAGTTTGCGGGTGCGCAGGCCCACGGTGGCCAGCCGGGCCAGGTCGGCCA
>JASHOE010000113.1 GCA_030041275.1 Streptosporangiaceae bacterium | reverse complement strand
AGCGCACCAGCCACATCACGGTCATCGTGTCCGACGGTGGCCAATCCGGCCAGCGCGCAGCGCCGCGGCCGCAGCCTCGCGCTCGGCCCTGGTGGCCGCCGCCTCGCCGCGGTAGATCCAGACCTTGACGCCGATCCTGCCGAACGTCGTGCGCGCCTCGTAGAAGCCGAAGTCGATGTCCGCCCGAAGCGTGTGCAGCGGCACCCGGCCCTCGCGGTAGAACTCCGACCGGGACATTTCCGCGCCGCCGAGCCTGCCGGAGCACTGCACCCGGATGCCTCGCGCGCCGCTCTTCATCGCGGTCTGCATCGCCTTGCGCATGGCTCGCCGGAACGACACCCTGCTGGACAGCTGCTCAGCGACGCCCTGCGCGACGAGCTGCGCGTCGATCTCAGGGTTCTTCACCTCGAGGATGTTCAGCTGCACCTGCTTGCCCGTCAGCTTCTCGAGGTCGCCCCTGATGCGGTCGGCCTCGGCGCCGCGGCGGCCGATGACGATGCCGGGCCGGGCGGTGTGGATGTCGACCCGCACCCGGTCCATGGTCCGCTCGATCTCCACCTTGGAGATGCCGGCCCGCTCCATGCCACGCTGCAGCAGCCGCCTGATGGCGACGTCCTCGGCGACGTAGTCCTTGTACAGCTTGTTGGCGTACCACCGGCTCTTGAAGTCGGTGGTGATGCCAAGCCGGAACCCGTGCGGGTTCACTTTCTGGCCCACTAGCGGGTCCTCTCCCTGCGTCCGGCGCGCTGGCCGGATTGGCCACCGTCGGACACGATGACCGTGATGTGGCTGGTGCGCTTCAGGATCCGGTAGCCACGGCCCTGCGCGCGCGGCCGGAATCGCTTCAATGTTGGTCCCTCGTCTACCCAGGCACGGCTCACCACGAGCGAGCTGGCGTCAGCGGGACCCTGCTGGCCCGCGTTGGCGATGGCGCTCGCCAGCACCTTGCCGACGGGGTCGCTCGCAGACTGGGGCGCGAACGCCAGCGTCGCCTGCGCCTGGTCGGCAGGCATGCCGCGGATCAGGTCCACCACCCGGCGGGCCTTGCGCGGCGTGACGCGCACGTACCGCGCCTTCGCCTTTGCTTCCATCTCCACTCGCTTCCGTGCTCGTCGTCTCGGTTACCTGCGGCTGCGGCGGTCGTCCCGCACGTGGCTGCGGAATGTCCTGGTCGGAGCGAACTCGCCGAGCTTGTGCCCGACCATCGCCTCGGTGATGAACACCGGCACGTGCTTGCGTCCGTCGTGCACGGCGATCGTGTGGCCGAGCATCGCCGGGACGATCATCGAGCGGCGCGACCACGTCTTGATGACGTTCTTGGTGCCCTTGTCGTTCTGGAAGTCCACCTTCTTCATCAGGTGGTCGTCGACGAACGGGCCCTTCTTCAGGCTACGAGGCATCGCTGGCTGCTCCTACCGCTTCTTCTTGCCACGCCGGCGGGTGATCATCTTGTCGCTGGGCTTATGCGCCTGGCGGGTGCGCCCCTCTGGCTTGCCCCAGGGGCTCACCGGGTGCCGACCGCCGGAGGTCTTACCTTCGCCGCCGCCCATGGGGTGGTCGACCGGATTCATCGCGACGCCGCGAACAGTCGGCCGGACGCCCTGCCAACGGCGGCGGCCAGCCTTGCCGAGCTTGATGTTGCCCTGGTCGGCGTTGCCCACCTCGCCGACGGTGGCCCGGCAGCCCGCGTCCACCATCCGGATCTCGCCAGATGGCATGCGCAGCGTGGCGCGGTCGCCCTCCCGGGCGAGCAGCTGCACGCCCGCACCGGCCGACCGCGCGATCTTCGCGCCGCCGCCGGGTCGCAGCTCGATGGCGTGCACCATGGTGCCCGTCGGGATGTTGCGCAGCGGCAGGCAGTTACCGGTCTTGATGTCGGCGCCGACACCGTTCTCGATCCGGTCGCCCTGCTTGAGGCCGACCGGGGCGAGGATGTAGCGCTTCTCCCCGTCGGCGTAGTGCAGCAGCGCGATCCGTGCTGTCCGGTTCGGGTCGTATTCGATGTGCGCGACCTTGGCGGGCACGCCGTCCTTGTCCCTGCGCCGGAAGTCGATCACGCGATAGGCACGCTTGTGCCCGCCGCCCTGGTGGCGCGCGGTGATCCGGCCGTGCACGTTGCGACCGCCGCTGCCGTGCAGCGGGCGAACCAGCGACTTCTCCGGCTCGGTGCGGGTCAGCTCGGAGAAGTCCGAGCCGCTCGCACCCCGCCTGCCGGGAGTTGTCGGCTTGTACTTTCTGATCGGCATCTGGGTAACGCTCCTTGAGATCGCCGGCTAGCTGACCGGTCCGCCGAAGTGCTCAATCCGGTCGCCAGCAGCGAGGCTGACGATGGCCCGCTTGGTGTCTGGGCGCTTGCCCCAGCCGAACCGGGTGCGGCGCCGCTTGCCCTGCCGGTTACTGGTGTTCACGCCCGTCACCTTCACGTTGAAGGTGGCCTCGACGGCCTGGCGGATCTGTGTCTTGTGCACCCCCGGAGCAACGACGAAGGTGTACTTGCCGTCGTCGGCGAGCCGCAGGCTTTTTTCCGAGATCACCGGGCGCAGCAGGATGTCCCGCGGGTTCACGATCTTGTTCACTGCTTGCCCTCCGGCTTGCCCGTGGTCCTGGCGACGAAGGCGTTGAGCGCCGCCTGGGTGAACACGACGTGATCGCTGACGAGCACGTCTCGGGTGTTGAGCTGGCCTTCGGCGATGACGTTCACCTTGGGCGCGTTGCGGAGGCTTAGGCGCGTAACGGAGTCGTCGTGGCTGATCACGACCAGCACGTGCGCGGCCGACCCGGTCACCGTGGCCAGCGTCGCGAGCGCCTCCTTGGTGCTCGGAGTGTCACCAGGCACCAGCTCATCCATCACGTGCACCCGGTCGTGCCTGGCCCGGTCCGACAGCGCGCCGCGCAGCGCGGCAGCCTTCATCTTCTTCGGCGTGCGCTGGTCATAGGACCGCGGCTGCGGGCCGTGCACGACGCCGCCGCCGGCGAACTGCGGTGCCCTGGTCGAGCCCTGGCGGGCCCGGCCGGTGCCCTTCTGCCGGTACGGCTTCTTGCCGCCGCCGCGGATCTCGCCGCGGGTTTTCGTGGCGTGCGTGCCCTGCCGGGCCGCTGCCTCCTGCGCCACGACCACCTGGTGGATCAGCGGCAGGTTCACCGGGGCGTCGAAGATCTCGGCCGGGAGAGTTGCCGTCACAGCCGAGGACGCTTCACTGGCTGAGCTCACTTGGCTTCACTCCAGACTGCCGACTTGGCGGCGTTGCGAACCAGCACCAGCGCGCCGGCCGGGCCGGGCACGGCGCCCTTGATCAGCAGGAGTCCGCGGTCGGCGTCGACGCTGTGCAGCGTGAGGTTCGCGGCCGTGGTGCGCTCCGCGCCCATCCGCCCGGCCATCCGCAGACCCTTGAAGACGTGGCCGGGGTACGCGCAGCCGCCGATCGAACCCGGTGCACGGTGCTTCCGCTTGGTGCCGTGCGAGGCCGACAGGCCCTTGAAGCCATGCCGCTTGACGACGCCGGCGGTTCCCTTGCCCTTGCTGGTTGCGGTCACATCGACCAGCTCCCCGGCAGCGAAGGTCTCGGCCGTGACCTCCTGACCGAGCGTGTACTCGGTGGCGTTGGCGGTCCGCAGCTCCACCAGGTACCGCCGGGGGGTGACCCCGGCTTTGGCGAAGTGGCCGGCGACCGGCTTGGTCACTTTGCGCGGGTCAATCTCGCCGAAGCCGAGCTGCACGGCCGAGTAGCCGTCCGAGTCTGGCGTCCGCACCGCGGTGACGACACATGGGCCGGCCGCGACCACCGTGACGGGCACCATGCGACCGTCATCGGCGAAGACCTGGGTCATGCCGAGCTTGGTGCCCAGGACCCCTTTGATCTGCTTCGTCATGGTGGTGCGTTCCCCTACAGCTTGATCTCGATGTCGACGCCAGCCGGCACGTCGAGGCGCATGAGCGAGTCGACGGTGCGCGGCGTCGGATCGATGATGTCGATCAACCGCTTGTGCGTGCGCATCTCGAAGTGCTCGCGAGAGTCCTTGTACTTGTGCGGCGAGCGGATGACGCAGTACACGTTCTTCTCGGTCGGCAGCGGCACGGGACCGGCAACCTTAGCGCCGGTGCGAATCACCGTGTCGACGATCTTGCGCGCCCAGCTGTCGATGACCTCATGGTCATAGGCCTTCAGCCGGATGCGGATCTTCTGTCCCGCCATGTGTCCTCACTGTGTTCTCCGG
>JASHOE010000112.1 GCA_030041275.1 Streptosporangiaceae bacterium | reverse complement strand
GCATGGTCACGGCGAGCAGGAACGTGTCGACCGCCGGGTGGACGCCGGCTGACCGCGTTCCGATTTCCTCGATTTCTTGCCTGGTTTCTCTCCGGATGTGTCCTGCCCCCGCTTCACCGTTCGTCCTTTCCCTACAAGAGCGGTCCCCGATCTCGCGGACCAGCTGAGTTCACAAGGAGGCAGCACCATGACCGAGGAAACCATCAGCGCGACCACGATCATTGACGCGCCAGCCGAGGCGATCTTCGCCGTGCTTGCCGACCCCGCCAAGCACGCCGCGATCGACGGCACCGGATCGGTCCGCGAACCCCTCGACAGCCAGCACCTGACCGAGACGGGTCAGGTGTTCCGGGTGGCCATGTACAACGACAGCGTCCCTGGCGGGCACTACCGGATGGCCAACCGGGTGCAGGTGTTCGACCCGCCACGCGCCATCTCCTGGGAGCCAGCCATGTACACCGCCGATGGCAGCACGCAGATCGTCGGCCACATCTGGCGTTACGACCTGGCCGCTGCAGGACCATCCGGGACCGAGGTCACCCTCTCCTATGACTGGTCGGCGGTCCGCGACTCCCTCCGCGAGCGACTCCCATTCCGATTTCCCCCGTTTGCCGCAGATCATCTGACCAACTCGCTGACTCATCTCGCCGGACTGGTCACCGGGTAACCGGCCAGCAGGCCGGCCGGTTCCTGGCTCTGGCCAGCAAGAACGCGGTGACCGTGGGGCTATTGACACCGGGCGCACCCGGGCAAGAGAGAAGCGATGACGAACCTGACCGTTCGGGCTGTTCAGCGGCTGACCCTTGCCGCTGCATGTCTGGCGCAGGGCATGATGGTCCTCGATGTCCTGATTGTCAGTGTTGCTCTTCCGTCGATGCAGCGGGAACTCGGGCTGTCGCCGAGCGGCCTGGAATGGGTCGTCAGTTCGTACGCGCTGGTCCTCGCGGCGCTGATCCCGTCCGGCGGCGCGCTCGGCGACCATTTCGGGCGCAAGCGGATCTTCGTGGCCGGGCTGGCACTGTTCACGCTCGCGTCGGTCGGATGCGCGCTCTCGGCCTCTGGCGGGATGCTGATCGCGTTCCGGGTGATCCAGGGGATCGGCGGCGCAGTCATGTCGTCGCTCACGCTCGCCCTGATCTCCCAGGCCTATCCCCCGGAAGCCAGAAGCGGGCCGATCGGGTTGTGGGCCGCGGTCAGCGGCCTGGCAGTCGCCGGCGGGAGTGTCGTCGGCGGGCTGCTGCTCTCCGTGTTTCCCTGGTCATCGATCTTCTGGGTTAACGTCCCGATCGGGGCGCTTGCCATCGCGATCACGGTCGTCGGGGTCACCGAATCCCGGGAAAGCGCGCCCCGCCCGCTCGATGTGCGCGGCGTGGCGCTTAGCGCCCTTGGCCTGTTTCTGGTGGCCTTCGGCCTGGTCTATTCGGCCGACGCCGGCTGGAGCTCGCCGGTCGTGGCCGGCTGCATCGCGGCCGGCGTCGCCGTCTTGGTGGCCTTCGCGGTATGGGAACGCAGGACCAAGTGGCCGATGGCGCCGCCAGCGCTGCTGCGGACGAGAAGCTTCGCCACCGCGTGCGGCGTGTACCTGCTGGCTTACCTCGCTTTCTCGGGCTTCATCTACTACGTCACCTTGTACTTCCAGAATGTGCAGCGCTGGTCCGCGCTCCACACCGGGCTGTCGTGGCTGCTGTTCTGCATCCCGTACTTCGCGGTGGCGCAGCGCAGGCGCCAGCTCGCCCGCTGGCTGCCGGAGGCCGCGGCGGTCGGCTGGGGGTGCGTGATCGCAGCCGTCGGCACGCTCGCCATGAGCCAGCTGACGACCACCACCACCTTCGCGTTGCCCGCGGTGAGCTACGTCCTGGTAGGCGTCGGATTCGGGCTCATGGTCCCGGCCGGCTCGGCCGCCGCCATGGCCGAGGTGCCACCAGACTCATCCGGCATCGGCTCCGGGCTGTTCAACGCCTGCCGTCAGATCGGGACTGCGATGGGGCTGGCAATCCTCGGCTCGATCGCGACCAGCATCATCGTCGCCGACTGGCGCAGCCAGCTTCGGTCCTTCGCCCCGGCCGGGCGGCTCCGTGCCAGCAGGCTCAGTGCCGACGTCGCCGGCGGCCAGATCAAGCCGGTCACCACCGCGCTGGGCCAGCAGGCGCACAGCCTCGCGGTGGCGTCGTTCTTGCATGGGTTCGAGGCGGCGCTGATCGCGGCCAGCGTGATCCTGGTCGCGGCCGGCGCGCTCGGCTTCCTCGGGCTCAGGCGCATTCACCAGACACCGGAAACCAGCGCCGCCGGCGAGTTCGAGGATGCCCGCGGCGATGTGCGGTTACCGCACCGGCGTCGGCACGAAATTCCCGATGGCACCGGCGACGGCATCCGGGTTGTCGACCGGGACCCACGTCCCGGCACCGGGAACCGTCACCAGGGTGGCGCTCGGGAAGTCGGACGCCAGGCGCCTGGCGTATTCGGTGGGGAAGAACTTGCACGCCTCACCCCAGATCACCAGGACCGGGCGGTCGAACCCGGGGATCGCCTTGGCCGCGTCGATGAGGAGTTGCGGGCGCTCACCGGCCAGGGCCGCAACGAGATCATCGGCTACGCGCCGATCTGCAAGGATCGGCCCGAAGAACGACTCCGCGCGCTCGTTGTCGAGCCCGTTCTCGGTCACGCTGGAGACGTTCCGGCGCCGGGCGGTCAGGCGGACCGCCCCGCGGGCCAGCCCGGGCATCCTGCGGCACATTGCCGACGCCAGCCTGAGCTTGCCGGGCGGGAACTGGTCGTAGCTTTCGCAGTTGGTCAGCACCAGATGGCTGATCCGCCCGAGTGCTGGATGGCCAGTGGCGAGCGACAGCAGCAGCAGGCCGCCGGCCGTGTCATTGGCGACCACCGTGGCGTCGGTCACGTCAAGCAGGTCCAGGCAGTCGAGCAGCAGCCGTGCCAGCGAGGTGGCGGACCGGTCTGCTCCTGAAAGCAGCGGCCACGGGTGTGCTCCCAGGGGGAGGTCGACCGTGATGCAGCGGTAGCGATCCTCGAGGGAGGCGACGACGTCACGCCACAGGTCGCCGTTCGCGAGCGCCCCGGCGAAGAAGACGAGCGTTGGCCCGTGGCCAGACGATCGGTACGCCAGGGGTCCTAGGCGGGTTTCGAGCGTTTCGCATTCCATGCGTATCAAACATACTCGCGGTATGTGACTTCTGCAAGGTGGCCTGGTGGCAGGGTTGCGGAACCGCTCAGAGATCGTTGCCCGGAGCCAGGCCCCGGAGCATCGCGCCCAGTGCCTTGCCGAGCTCGGCCCGTGTCGCGCTCGGGTCGCTGGCACGCGCGATGAGCAGGGCACCCAGCCACGCCAGACCGCCGATGAGGTCGGTCAGGACGCCGGGGTTCAGGTCCGCGATCTCGCCGCGGCCGATCGCCACGGCGATGAACGACCGCACGGCCACGACGTTCGCCTGCTGTTCCGCAGAAAGATCGGGCTCGTGACCAAGCACGGCTGGCCCGTCGATCAGCGTTATCCGGCGTATCTCGCGGTCGAGTGCGGCGTCCAGATACGCGTTCATCATGGAGCTGAGCTGGCCGATGGGCGGATCCCGCTCGTCCCTGGCCACGATCGCGCGCTTGTACGTGTCGGCCTCCGCCTCGTCGTACACGGCGCGGAACAGCGCCTTCTTGCCGGCGAAGTGGTGGTACACCGCGCCCTTGGTGACGCGGGCCGCGTCGGCGATCTCGTCGACCGACGTCTGCGCGTAGCCCTTCGCGCCGAACAGGGAGCGGGCGGCGGTGAGCACGGCCCGGCGGGTGGCATCGGCGTGCTGCGCGCGAAGCATGGCCGGCGCTCCGGAGCCGCTTCCGCCTTTCGCTGATCGCCGGGGCATGCGGATCAGTATGTCACCGCAGGTCGCCGATGCCCCGGCCCCGTCGGCAGGGCTGAGCCGCCGGCCGGCGTCACGCCGAGGCTGGCCGCAGGAGGTTTCGCTCGAGCACGACCGGCACGAGCAGCTCGCGGTAGCCGTGCTCGTCGAACAGCACCGTGACGTGGTCGCCGTCGTAGCGCTGCACGGTGCCCTCGCCCCAGCGCTCGCTCACCACGCGGCTGCCCACGGCGAATGGCTCCTCCGCCCGCGTGACCTCGCCGGGCGCGAGATCATTGTCACAGTTGCCGCACGGCCCGGGGTAGTCCTGACCGAAGTACGTCAGCAGGAACGACCGGCGGCAGCCCGTGTGCTCGGCGTAGCGGCGCATCATCGCCAGCCGGCTGCGCTCGATCTCGTTCTCGCGCCCGGTCTGGGCCTGCGACGCCGCCTCCACCGCGGCGACGGTCATCGTCCCGCTCCACTGCACCCCTCCGTCAGCCTGCCACGTCACCGCGCCCAGATCCGCGAGCCGGACCAGCGCGGCCGTCTGCTGCCGCACGCTGGACCCGTCCGGCTGGCCGGCCGCCAGCGCGGCGGCGGCCTGGGCGACGGCAGCGCCGGACACGCTGCGCGCCGTCAGGTGGCGGGCCGCCCCGAAATCCTCGTAGCGGTACAGCAGCACCGCGTCTGACGGCTGGCCGTCCCGGCCGGCGCGGCCGAACTCCTGGTAGTACGCGTCCAGCGAGGCCGGCGGGTCGGCGTGCAGGACCCAGCGCACGTCCGGCTTGTCGATGCCCATGCCAAACGCGACCGTGGCCGCGATGATGCGCACCGAGCCGTTCAGGAACACCGTCATCGCGTCGTGCCGTTCGCGGGCCGGCAGCCCGGCGTGATAAAGCGTCACCTGCTCACCCGCTGCCGCGAGCGTGTCGCGGGCCGCCTGCGCGCTGGCGTGCGTGGCCGCGTAGACGATGCCCGGGCCGTCCAGCCCGGCCGCCGCGCGGGCAAGCTCGCGCTCCTTGTCGGCGACGGTGCGCACGTCGCGCGCGGAGAGATGGATGTGCGGCCGGTCGAAGTCGCCGATCACGACCGCGGGGTCTCGAAGCCCGAGCCGGCGGATGATCTCGTCCCGCACCGGCGGCGCGGCGGTGGCGGTCAGCGCGAGCCGGACCGGTGCGCCGATCGCGTCGGCCTGGGCGCCGAGCCGCATGTAGTCCGGGCGGAAGTCGTGGCCCCACTGGCTGATCAGGTGGGCTTCGTCCACGACGAACAGGCCCGGCTGCGCGCGCCGCAGCGTCTGGCGGGTCTCCTCGTTGGCCAGCTGCTCGGGCGACAGGAACACGAAGGTGCCGGAGTCACAGGACGCCAGCAGCGCCGCGGCGCGGGCACCGGCGGACTGCTGCGAGTTGAGCACGATGGCCGGCAGGCCAGCCGCGCGCAAGTGGGCGAGCTGGTCGTCCTGCAGCGCGATCAGCGGCGAGATGACCACGGTCGGGCCCGTCCGCAGCAGCCCGGCCAGCTCGTAGATCGCCGATTTCCCGCCGCCGGTCGGCAGCACGGCCAGCACGTCCCGGCCACTGGCCAGCGCCTCGACCGCGGGCAGCTGGCCGGGGCGAAGCCGCGCATAGCCCAGCCGCTCCCGGGCGAGCTCCTCGATCACGGATGCGCCCGCGCCGCGCCCTGGCCCGGGCCGTCGGCCGCGCGGGAGCGCCCGACCTGAGACAGCCAGTCGGCGGCGCCGTAGTTGCGGCGCAGGGTTTCGCCGTTCGGCGTTCCGCCGAGCGCGGCCGAGATCCGGTCCCAGGACCAGCCTGCCGCCCGGGCTTCGCGCACCGCCACCGCGATCGTGTTCCGGGCGGCCCGCCGGGCGTCCAGCGCGGACTCGAACAGTTCCTCGACCGTCGCCATGCCACAAAGCATGCCACATTCTGTGGCAATATTCGAGCAGGTCTCGGTAGGGTGGCGGAATGTCCTCACCGCAGGTACCCGAGATTCACCGCGACCGGCGGGTGGCCGAGTCGTTCGGCGGGGATGCCGAACGTTACGACCGCACCCGCCCTGCCTATCCCGATGCCCTCGTGCAGCGCATCATCGCCGCCAGCCCCGGGCGCCACCTGCTGGACGCCGGCTGCGGGACGGGCATCGAGGCCCGGCAGTTCCAGGCCGCGGGCTGCAGGGTCCTCGGCGTCGAGCCCGACGCACGGATGGCCGAGTTCGCGCGCGGGACCGGGGTCGAGGTCGAGGTGGCGACGCTGGAAGCCTGGGATCCGGCCGGCCGGCGGTTTGACGCGGTCATCGCCGGCACGGCCTGGCACTGGGTGGACCCGGTCGCCGGGGCGGCCAAGGCGGCGCAGGTGCTGCGCCCGGGTGGCCTGATCGCGCCCTTCCACCACGTATTCCAGACCCCGCCGGAGGTCCTGGACGCCCTCGCCTCGGCCTACCAGGCGGTGGCGCCGGACTCCCCGGTCAGCCTCTCGTCGCTGAGGCAGGCCCTGGATGCCTACCAGGCGCTGTTCGACAAGATCGCCGACGGGATCCGCGTGACGGGGAAATTCAGCGAACCAGAGCAGTGGCAGTTCGACTGGGAACGCACCTACACCCGCGAGGAGTGGCTGGATCAGCTGCCCACCCAGGGCCACCTCAACCTGCTCCCGCCGGACAAGCTGGCACAGGTGCTGGACAGCGTGGGGGCCGCGATCGACGCGATGGGCGGCAGCTTCAGGATGCCGTACGCCACGGTGGCGGTCACCGCGAAGCGGGTCAGCGCTCCCAAAGAATTCCGCCCCTGCGGCGAAGGCGGCCGGTGACAGGCTGGCCGGTATGAATCAGGGAATCGCCTGGGCAGGCTTTTTCGGTGCCTGGCTGCTCGTGGCCGGGCCGCTGTTTCAGGGCGCGATCGAGCTGCACGAGGCCGACGTTGACCGGGATGCGATCGAGGCTTCCACCGCCGGTGTCCCGCGGCCGGAGCCCCCGTCCGCGTGGTGGTGGCTGCTCCCGCCGGTCATGTACGCGATCCGCCACCGTCACCGCAGGGCATTCCGTCAGGCTGTCCTGGCCCGGCTCACCCAGAGCCAGCGTGAGCAGTTCAGCAGCTTCGTCAGCAAGGCCAACGGATGGTTCACCGTGTCCATCGGCGCCACCCTCCTGGCGGCCGAGCAGACCTGGGAGGTCATCGAGCGCTATCACTGGCCGATATGGCTTTTCTGGCTCCTGGTCATCGTCATGCTCGGCGTGTCCGTGCTGAACACGGCGGTACGGATGAACCAAGATCAACGGGCAATGGGGCCTGGCGCACAGCAGGACGATGAGGGTTTGGCATGATCGAGACGTGCCAGGAAGCAGCCTGATCGAGCTGGCGCGCGACGTTGACGCGCGATGCCGGCTGCGCGGCCGGTTTACGCTGCGTTCCGGCGAGGTCAGCAGCGATTACTTCGATAAATACCTGCTGGAGTCCGACCCGGCGTTGCTGCGGCGGGTCACCGACGAGATGGCCGGGCTCGTGCCACCGGGCACCGGCGCGCTTGCCGGGCTCGAGCTGGGCGGCGTCCCGCTCGCGGTCATGCTCAGCCAGGCCACGGGAATCCCGGCCCTGTTCGTGCGCAAGCAGGCCAAGAGCTACGGCACGTGCCGGATCGCCGAGGGCGGCGACCCTGCGGGCCTGACGGTCGTGCTGGTCGAGGATGTGATCACCACCGGCGGCGCGGTCATCCAGGCAGCCCGCGCGCTGCGCGACCTCGGTGCCACCGTGAGCACGGTCATCTGCGCGATCGACCGCTCGCAGCCAGGCAGCAGCCGCCTGGCCGCCGCCGGGATCGTGATCAGGCCAGTCCTGGGCAAAGACCTGCTCGACTCGGTGACCGCACCCACCTGACGCCTAGGTTGGCACGATGAGTCACTACAGCAGGCTGTCCAAGATCGTGATCGACGTCCCGCCAGCCGACCACGACCGCGAGGTCGCGTTCTGGAGCGGGGCCGTCGGCCAGGAGCTGACGCAGGGCAGTCGCTTCCCCGAGTACCACGGCGCTGACCTGCGCGGCGCGGAGTTTGGGCTGCTCATCCAGCGGCTCGGCGAAGGCCAGGGCCGGCTGCATCTGGACGTCCACACCGACGACCTCGAGGCCGAAGTGGCCAGGCTCGAAGCCCTGGGGGCGCAGCGGGCAGCGATGGTCCATTCCTGGTGGATCCTGCGCGATCCCGCCGGGCTGCTGTTTTGCGTCGTCCCGGAACCGGCCGGCTCGCTCAACGACGGCAACGCGCGACGCTGGGACTAGAGCGTGTCTTTTAGATCATGGGGCGGGCTGCGGAGCCAGATCCTGATCGAGGCGACGTCGATGGTTCCGCGCCAGACGAAGTCGCGTTTGTCGAATCGGGTGGCGACAGCGCGGTGCTGGCGCAG
>JASHOE010000111.1 GCA_030041275.1 Streptosporangiaceae bacterium | reverse complement strand
GCGGCCGATGCCGGCCGCCGCCGTCCGCGCGACCTGATCGTGGCCCGCCGGCCGCTGGGTGGGGTCGGCTCCCTCGGGCTCGGGCCACAGGCTCGGCGTGACGCCGTTGCTCTGCTGCCGCTGGCCCGCGCCCCTACCGTTGGTGCGGACGGCCGCGGCCGGGCTTGCGGCGGCGAGACCAGCTGGGCCGTTCCGGTAGTAATCGAGCTCGCCGGCGTCGATCCCCTCAGCGTCATCGCCGGGGCCAGCCAGCAGTAGCCGGTATTCCGGGCAGCGCTGCGTGAGCTCGGAGTGCGTGCCTTCGTCGACCAGCCGGCCCTCGTCGAGCACCGCGATCCGGTCAGCGAGCTCGAGGGTGGAGCGGCGGTGGGCGATCAGCAGCGTCGTCCGGCCGGCCATCACCTTGCGCAGGGTGGCGTGGATCTGAGCCTCGACCCGCGCGTCGATCGCAGACGTCGCATCGTCCAGGATCAGGATGGACGGGTCGGTGATCAGCGCCCTGGCCAGGGCGACTCGCTGGCGCTGACCACCGGACAGGGTGAGGCCCTGCTCGCCGACGACCGTGTCGTAGCCGTCGGGCAGGTCAAGGATGAACTCTTCGGCCTCCGCAGCCCTCGCGGCTGCTTCGACCTGCTGCACGGTCGCGTCCGGCCGACCGTAGGCGATGTTGTTCCGGACGGAGTCGGAGAACAGGAAGCTCTCCTCGAGCACGAGCCCGATCGAGGCGCGCAGCGAGTCCAGGGTCAGATCGCGGACGTCGTGGCCGCTGACCCGGACGGCGCCGCCGCGCACGTCGTAGAACCGCGGCAGGAGCAACGAGATCGTCGACTTGCCGGAGCCCGACGTGCCGACCACCGCCAGCGTCTCGCCCGGCCGGACCCGCAGCGACAGCCCGCGTAGCACCGGCTGCGACGGCACGTACCCGAACTGCACGTCGTCGAGCTCGATGTCGTGACTGCCAGGCCACAGCACGACCGCATCGGGCTTCTCGGTGATGACCGGGCGGGAGTCGATGACCTCGAATACCCGGATGACGCTGGCGCGCGCCTCCTGGCCGATGGTGATCAGGCCAGTGAGCGCCCGGACCGGGTTGACCATCTGGGCAAGGTAGGAGGCGAAGGCGAGGAACGTGCCGAGGGTGATGCTGCCCTTGATCGCCAGCCAGCCGCCGAGGGCGAGCACGCCCACCTGGCCGAGCGCCGGAATCGCGCCCAGGGCCGGGCTGAACTTGGCCATCAGCCGGACCGCGCGAACGCGCGCGGCGTACAAGACCTCGCTGATCCCCTCCAGCCGCTCGATCTCCTGTTCTTCCTGGCCAAAGCCCTTAACTACGCGGACACCCGTGACCGCGCCCTCGACGACGCCGGCCACCTCGCCCGCCTTCTGCTGGGCGTCCCAGCTGGCTGGGAACAGCCGTCGCCGGGAGGCGACCGACAGCACCAGCAGCACCGGTCCGACGGCGAGCGAGATCAGCGCCAGCATCGGCGACAGGACGAACATGACGATGATCGAGAGCACGAACAGGATGCCGCTCCCCAGCAGCATCGGCAGCATCTGCAGCAGGCTCTGGATCATGTTCAAGTCGGAGATCGACCTGCTCACGATCTGCCCGGTGTGGATCTGGTCTTGCCGGGCGCCATCCAGCCTGCTCAGGGAGTCGAACAGCTCGGTGCGCAGGTCGTGCTGCACGTCGAGGGACAGCTGGCCGCCTCGGTACCGTCGCAGGTACACAGCGCCGAAGCTGATAGCGGCGGCAATCAGCAGCGCGGTCGCCCCTGGCCACACCGGCTGGACGTGCTTGACGATCGAGTTGTCGATGATGTTCCGCTGGATCAGCGGGATCGCGATGGTGACCAGGGTGGACAGCAATGACGCGCCGAGCGCGACCACGGTCAGCGCCTTGTGCCGCCAGCAGTATTCGGTGAGCCGGCGCAGCCAGCCCTCGCCGTAGCCCGAGCCCAGCGGCGTCGCCGCTCGTGCAGCCGGGCCCGATGTGACCCGGTCCGGCGCGCTGCCCGAGGCTTGCTCCGTTCGGCTGCCGCGCCTCACCGCTGCGCCACGGTCAACTGCTCGGACGCGGCATGGGGGCTGTCGAGGCTCTCGGTGCCCGCGGTGTTCTCGGTTGAAGCCGTGCGCGCCCGCCGCCGCTCGGTCATCGCGTTGTCCAGCAGCAGCAGGTCGGCGACGATGTGGTCGCGCTGCCCGGTGTGGTCGAGCAGCTCGCCGAACCAGTCGGCATAGGCGATGTCAGCCCGCGCCACTGCGGCCTGGCCCGTCTCGGTCAGCCGCAGCCGGACCACGCGGCGGTCCCCTGGCTCAGCCTCACGGTAGGCGAGACCGGCCGCGACGAGGCTGTCCGCGGTCGCTGTGAGCGTCGGCCTGGCCACGGCCAGCTTGTCGGCCAGCCGGGCGGACCGCTCGCCGCCCTGGCCGATGAGCTTGAGCATCCGGTACTGCTGCGGGCTGACGCCGGCGTCGATCCGCTCCAGTACCCGTGAGATCCGCAAAATGGCGAGCAGTGCCTCGATAGCCGAGCTGTCGGTCTGGTCGTCCAGACTGGTCAACCGCGTCCCCCTTGGTACGGTCTACTTATAGTTCGACAGTCTAACAAATGCTGGCCAACGGTTATTCCGCGGCGCAGGGTCCGGCGGGTAATCGCCTTGCTCCGGCGAGTGCTCGTCCCCTACCGTCTGCCGGGACCGGACAGGGCGGAGGAGGCCCGCGATGCGGTCGCGACGTCGCCAGCTGAGCCCGTATCCGCTGTACCTGATCCTCGAATCCGGCACAGCGCTGCTGAGTGGCATCAGCTTTGCGACGGTGACGGTCTACTGGGTCACCGTCGGCAGGCTGAACCCGCTGCAGCTGCTGCTGCTCGGTACCGCCCTCGAGGTCAGCTACTTCGTCTTCCAGCTGCCCACTGGCGTGCTTGCCGATCTGGTGAGCCGCCGCCTCTGCATCCTGAGCGGCCTGTTCGTGGTGGGCGTGGCGCAGGTCATGGCGAGCCTGTCGGCGTCCTACACCAACCTGATCTTGGCGTGGGTCGTGCTCGGGTTCGGCTCGGCGCTGAACAATGGGGCGCAAGACGCCTGGATCGCCGACGAGCTCTCGGCCGAAGTCGGCGACCAGCGGATGACCGGCGTGTACCTGCGCGCCACCCAGCTGGGCCTCATCGCCACCGTCGCCGGCAGCCTGCTGTCCGGCGTCATCGCGCTGGCCGGACTGCAGCTGCCGCTGCGAGCGGGCGGGGCGATCACCTGTCTGCTCGCCGCTGCGGCCGCGTTCGTCATGCCGGAGCGGCACTTTCACCGGCCAGCCGGTGCGGCCAGAGCTGGCCGCCTCGTCGTCCAGTCCGCGCGCATGCTCGCCGAGCAGTCGCGATCGGCGCGCAGCGCCATCGTGGCCGTGCCTGGCCTGGTGCTGCTGTTCGGCATGACGCTGTGCACCGGGCTCTGGAGCGAGAGCTTCGACCGGCTCTGGGGTGCGTTCCTGCTGCGCGACATCGCCTTCCCGCGGGTTGCCGGACTTCATCCGGCGTTCTGGTTCGGCATGCTCGCAGCGGCGGCCGCCGTCATCGGCCTCGGCGCCACCGAGGTCGCGAAGCGGCGGACCGAACGGCTTGGCCCTGACTCAGTGGTCGGTGCGCTGCTGGTTCTGACGATCGGGATTGGCGCGGCCGTCGTGGCGATGGCGACCGCCCATGCATTCGCAGTCGTGGTCGGCGGCTACCTCGTCGTCTCGGTGCTGCGGCCGGTGCTCTACCCGCTGGTTTCCGGCTGGATGGTGGGCCGGATCGAGCCGGGCGTCCGGGCCACGGCGCTGTCCGCGCGGGACATGTTCGACAGCGCCGGCCAGATCGTCGGCGGCCCGATCATCGGCGTCATCGGCACGCTGGCGTCGATCCGGATCGCGCTGCTCGTCGGCGCAGCCGCGCTGGCCCCGGCGACGGCTTTCATCGCGGCGGCTAGTCGGCGGATCAGGCCGCGCACAGCGGCAACCGTCGCCGACGCCGAGGCAGCGGACGCAGCGATCTGACTCGATCCCGTGATCATGATCCGGGCGTCCGTGCTGATTTTCCGGGCGATGCCGCTCGGGCGCCGCGCTGGCTCAGTCAACGGCTACTGCTGAGTAACCCGAGGTTTCGTTGCCGTCCGCTTGTCGGCGATGATGGACACCATGACAGATGTGCCCACTCCCGCTGCCGCTGGCGAATCGACGGGGCGACCCCCGATGACCCCGCGTGAAGTGCAGGAACAGCTCGGCGCTGCGGGCTACCTGGCCGACGCGCCGACCGGCACGGTCGTACACCTAGCCGCCGCGCTGGGCAAGCCGGTGCTCGTCGAGGGTCCGGCCGGGACCGGCAAGACCCAACTGGCCAAGAGCGTCGCCGTGATGACCGGCAAAAGGCTGATCCGGTTGCAGTGCTACGAGGGCCTGGATGAGTCCAAGGCGATCTACGAATGGGACTACCGCCGCCAGCTGCTGCAGCTCCAGCTGCACCAGAACGGCTCTGGCCAGGACCTGCGGGCGGCCGGGATCTTTGGCGAGGACTACCTGCTCAGCCGGCCGCTGCTCGCCGCGATCAGGTCGGACGAGCCGGTCGTGCTGCTCATCGACGAGGTCGACCGGCTGGACATGGAGGCGGAGGCGCTGCTGCTCGAGGTGCTGTCGGAGTATCAGGTTTCCGTCCCTGAGCTCGGCACGCTGACTGCCCGGTACATCCCGCAGGTCTTCCTCACGTCGAACAACACGCGTGACCTGTCCGAGGCGCTCAAGCGCCGCTGCCTCTACTTGCACCTGGGCTATCCGAGTACGGAACGTGAGGCGGACATCGTGCGGCTGCACGTGCCGGAACTGAGTGAGCACCTGGCCGCCGAGATCGCCGGGCTGGTCGCGGTGCTGCGCGCGGCCGACCTGAAGAAACCGCCGTCGATCTCGGAAACCGTGGACTGGGCTCGCACACTGCTGGCCCTCGGCGCTAGCGAGCTGTCCGACGAGGTGACCCGGCAGACGCTCTCGGTCTTGCTCAAGTACGAGCGCGACATCACCGTCGCGCTCGGTGAGCTGTCCCTGGCCTGAGCCCGTGCCGCCGAACCCGCAGCCCGAGAGCACGCTCGCGACCTTGGTCGACGAGCTGCGGCGGGTGGGGATCGGTGTCTCGGTCGGGGAGCATCTGGACGCGGCCCGCGCGCTCGCGGCCACTCCGCTGGCCGACCGCGAGGTGGTGCGGGCGAGCCTCCAGTGCGCTCTGGTGAAGAGGGCGGAGCAGCTCGAAGCGTTCAACCTGCTGTTCGACCTTCATTTTGGCGGAACGGGGTCGAACGCCCCGCAGCCGCTCGCCGGCCTCTCCGCTGCTGAGCTGGAAGCGACGCTGCGGTCGGCGCTCGAGTCGGCGGACGCGGCGATGCTCCGGGTGATCGCGGACGAGTACGTCCGGCGGTATGGCGGGCTCGAGCCTGGTGCTCCGGTGGCCGGGGTGTTCGCCATGATCGCCGCAGCCGAGGCAGCGAACCTCGACGCCATCCGGGCCGACCTGCTGGCTGCGGCCGAGGCCCGGCTGGCGGCAGGCCCAGGCGAGGTCGGCCCAGGCGAGGCCGGGGCAGGCGGCGGGCCCGGCGGGTCGGGCGGTGAGCCAGGGGCGGCGGCCGGCGCGATTGGCGAGCGGCTCGCCCGGGCCGAGGCGGACCGGACGATCGACCGGTTCCGAGCCGAGTTGCAGGCCGCCATCCGGCGCGCGCTCGTGGCCGACCGCGGTGCCCAGGCGGTGACCGCGACCATGCGGGTCCGGCTCGCGCAGGACGTGCAGATCGCCACGGCGTCGCCGGCGGAGCTGGAGGCCGTCGTCGCAGCCATCGGGCCGCTCGCGCACCGGCTGAGCAAGATCCTCGCGCAGCAAGAGTTCCGCAAGCGGCGGCTATCCGTGCGGCGGACGCTCCACCTGGCCATGGGCACCGGCGGCGTGCCGTTCCGCATCGGGACCGAGCCGGCTCCGCCACCGAAGCCGGAGATCGTGGTGCTCTGCGACGTGTCGGGATCAGTGGCCACGTTTTCCCGATTCACGCTCAACCTGCTGATCGCGCTGGATAGTCGGCTGTCGCGGCTGCGCGCGTTCTCATTCGTCGACGGCCTCGCGGACATCACCGAGCTGGTGAGCGGGGCGCGCGCGGCGGGCCGCCAGCTCACCCAGGCGGAGGCTGCCCGCGGCGCTGTGCGCTGGACCGGAAGCTCCGATTACGGTCACGTGCTGCGAGAATTCGCCCGCGATCACGCGCGGCAGTTCACCCGGCGGACCGTCGTTCTCGTTGTGGGGGATGCGCGCACCAACTACCTGGACCCGGCTCCGGCGGCGCTGGCCCAGGTGAGCGACCATGTCGGAAAGCTGTACTGGCTGAACCCCGAACCGCGGCGGTACTGGAACACCGGCGATTCGGTCATGGATCGCTACGCGCCGCTGTGCGCGCAGGTGCGCGAGTGCGCCACGCTGCGCCAGATCGCTGACTTCGTCCAGTCCCTCGCGGTGCGGTAACGCCGCTGACGGCTGGGCAGCCGCGATTGTCGCTGAGCGTGCGGCCCGCGCTCGGTAGCTACGAGCGAGCGGTCTCATCCTTCGCGGCCTGGTTGCGCTGCCGTCCGAAGGCGAAGTAGCAGATCGGGATCACGCCGGCGGAGTTCGCGAGCATGGAGCACGCCCACAGCCATTTGGGGCCACGGACCTGGCTCGCCGGTCGGCGCCGCAGGTCAACTACCACGGCCACCTTGAGGCTGGTCTCCACCGCCGCTCCGGCCGCCAGCAGCGTGCGCGCCCGCGGGCTGAGACCGCTCCACCATCGTGCGATGCCATCCTGCGCCGACATGCCGGTACTTTACCGCGATGGCTGATCTGAGAGGCTTGGTGGCATGGCGATAGACGTTACGCACCGCAGCCTGTCCGTCGAGCGCACAGCACCCGGGCGGTTTGCCGCGGTGAACTCACGCGGTGGGCGGATCTCGTTCGGCACCGGGAGCGACGAGGACTTCACGCCGACCGAGCTGCTGCTCGTCGCGATCGGCGGCTGCACTGCGATCGACGTGGACATGCTGACCTCTCGCCGCGCCGAGCCCGAGTCGTTCGACATCGTCGTGGCCGCTGACAAAGTGCGCGACGAGGGTGGCAACCACATGACCAACATCGAGGTGACCTACCGGATCACGTTCCCTGACGGCGCGGGCGGCGACCAGGCGCGGGCGATTCTTCCTGACGTAGTCCGCAAGTCGCATGACCGGCTGTGCACCGTAAGCCGCACGGTCGAGTTGCCGACACCGGTAGCGACCCGCATCGAGTAGTCGCGAGCGCGTCGGTCAGGCGTCGTCTCGGCTGACCAGTGTCAGCCGAGAAGCCCGAGCGGACTCGGCGCGCCAAACGTGATCTGGACGGCGTGCTGCCCGCTGCCGAGGCTCAGCGCCACGATGCTGGCCGGGGCGTACAAGTCCACCTCCGAGTGCAGCAAGCCCAGCAGCGAGCGCTGGTAAGCAGCTCCGTCCTGACCGGCCGCCGGATCGGTGGCCGCAAGATCGGCGATGCGCAGCGGTACGCCGGGGCTGGCACCGGGCGCGGCGCCACCAAAGCTCACGATGGCGATGGGCTGCTGGCTGGCGAGGAATGCCAGGACAGTCAGCAGCCGCGGGTCGACGTCGCCCGCCAGCAGCGCGCTGCGCGCACCTGCCGTGGCGCTGACGGCGGACCTGGTGAGCAGCTGTGCACCAGCCGATTTCCTGGCTAGCACGTCTGCTGCGAGGTCCGTCCGGAACGTCGCGGGACCGTCTGGCGCGATCACGCGGACGTCGATCCGGCTGGCGCCCGTTCCGAAGCTCGCCAGAACCTCGGGCGCGTAGACCTTGGCCAGCTGAGCACCGAACTGGCTGCGGACGCTGGCGGTGGCGACGACCACCTGGGTTCCGTATAGGTCGGGCGCTGTCGACTGCAGGACGTTCAGGTTCGCCGCAGGGAATCCGTGCTGAGCGAGGTCAGCGCAGGTCAGCGCGTCACACGCGACGAGGACGTCGTGGCCAACAGCAGCGGCGACCCACGCTGCTGCCTGGTTCCGCACCGCCGTCTGGGTGGCGATCCTGGTGCTGCCAGCGCTCCCGGCCCGGTTGTCATGCGGATACAAGACCGCGACCGTGACCGCTGCGGCGGCTGCGGCCACAACGGTCGCGCCCGCCGTCCACCAGCGCCAGCCTCGTCCGGTCACGGACCGGCCGGGCACCGCTTTGGCTGGCAGGGCCGCTGCCGGAGGTGGTGTCACGACCGCCGGCGGCATCGGTGCGACGGGTGCTGGCGTCGTCGCGGGTGCCGGAGGTGGTGTCACGACCGGTGGCGGCGCGGCAGGTGCGGGCCCCGTATCGAGTGCCTGAGCCGGCGCTGCGATCGCTGGCGACGGCGGCGCGACGGGTGCCGGGGCGGTGACGGCTGCGGGCGATTGTCCTGCGACCGCCAGTGACGGGGCAGTCCGCTGCACCGAGGGAGCCGCCGACGGCCGTGTTGCGGCGTAGGGCCTCGCTGACCCTGACGGCACTGCTGGGAGTGGCACGGTAGGTGCCGCGTCTGCTTCGGCTGGCGCGTCCGGCAGCGGCTGCACTAGCGCGAGTCGCCGTGGTGCCCGGTGGTGGCTCGACCCCGGCACCCGTCGGGGTAGCTGCCCGCCGACCGGGGGCCGTGCGACCGGCGCCGAGTCGGGCGGCGGTGGCGTTGCCAGCCGCTGGACTGGGGCCTTCGCGCCCGCTGGATTGCCCGGCACTGGCCAGTTGACGCCTCGTACGCGTCGTGGCAGGTCATCGGACGAGTCCGTCGATGGTCTGCTGTCGTCTGCCATAGGCCCCCCCGGGCGGCTGCGGCGGCGCCGAGTTACACGACACAGCGCAGCACAGCCTAACGAGCCGATCAACCGAAACGGGCGACTTGGCGGCGTCGTGTCGCAGCTATCGAAGACGCGGCGGTTACGCGGCAGGTATCCAGGCGTGCCATGGGCGCACCGAATTCGTGTCACGGAGCCACGGGCTTGACCGTCTTAGATTGCGGATCTGCCAGCACCCGGAGGGGCGTATGACGAGTTACTTCGAGCCGATCAGGAGAGCCGGGACCATCCAGCTCACGACGTACAAGCGCGACGGAACGGCGGTGAGCACGCCGGTCAGCATTGCGTTCGACCAGGACCGCCCGTACTTCCGGTCCTACGACAAGGCCTGGAAGACCAAGCGACTGCGCCGCAATCCGGTCGTCGACGTGGCGCCCGCTACGGTGCGCGGCAAGGTAACCGGCCCGCAGTTGCGCGGCACCGCGCGGCTGCTCGCGGGCGACGAGGCGGAAGCCGCCGCACGGGCTCTCGCGCGCCGGCACCCGATGCTGCAGGGCGCGCTGGTGCCGATGATGCACCGCGTGCTGCGGTACCAGACCATGCACTACGAGCTCGAGCCGTGAGCATCGCTCGCCCACGCTGCCGGGTTTCGCGGTCGGTCAGCTCGCCGTTAGCAGCTCCACGTAGTCGGCGAATCGGCGCAAGCTGGTCTCGAAGCCCCGGCGCGCGTCTGTACCGGCGATCGGCGGCGGCACGTTGGTTTGGTGCGTGACAACCTCGGTGTGCCCGTCGCCGAGATCGGTGAGCGTGATCGTGGTGGTCATGCCGCTGCCCTGGACGTCCTCCTCGGTCCAGACCAGCCGCTCCGGCCGCAGCACCTCTCGATACACGGCCCGCATCGTGTACGTCGCCCCGTCAGACGTGCTCACCATCAAGGTCTCGAAGGCGCCGCCCGGCCGCAGGTCCACCGTGATCCCGTCCATCGGGGTCGTGGTGCCGTCTGGTCCCCAGAACCGGGTCAGGTGCTCGGGCTGGGTCAGGCAATCGAAGAGCAGCTCCCGGCTCGCGCGGTGCACACGCCGGTAGGTGAACTCGCCGGGCTGAGTCATTTCGCGGGATCCTCGCCATGATGGGCCGGACTGCCTGCGCGCCGGTCTAGCTCGGCCAGGTGCTCATCGAGTTTGTTGTACCGCTCGTGCCACAGCTGCCGGTGCTGCTCTATCCAGTCCGCAGCGGCTTCGAACCTGGCTGGCTCGAGGCGGCATGGCCGTGCCTGGGCAGCACGCGACCTGGATACCAGGCCGGCCCGCTCGAGGACCTTGACGTGCTTGGAGACGGCCTGCTGGGTCAGCGCGAACGGCTCGGCGAGCTGGTTCACGGTAGCCTCGCCGGCTGACAGCCGGCTTAGGATAGCTCGCCTGGTCGGATCGGCAAGCGCTGCGAAGGTGGCGGTGAGCGGGTCGGCCCGCTCACTGGCCGTGGCGGTCATCGGGCTGCCAGCGACCAGGCCCGCGCCGCCCCGGCGCCCTCGAAGAGGTCGTGCGGCACGGCTCGTCCGGCGAGAAGCGGCACCAGGTCCCGGCTCCGTCCGGTCAGCGTGTCGCCCTGTCCGGTAGACCAGTCCAGGTCGGTCGCCACGACTTCGATACCGTCCAGCGGGAACCCGAAAATCGTCTGTGTTTTTGACCCGGTGAGGGCGTCGAGCACCGTCGTCGCAGCCGTCGCCGGGATCTCGTAAGCCAGCCCTTGCGGCCACGTGATGTCGAGCCCGTGGATCACGTCATGAGAGAGCGCCCCCGTCAGGCCACCGTCGGGCGGAGCCCACGGTGTGTCGGCGTTGTCGCGCAGGACGGTGACCAGCTCGGCGGGGGGCAGCCGGCTGTCCAGCTCCGCGATCTCGTCCGAGAATTTCGTGAAGTCGCCGCCACAGCGATGCAGGCCCGCCATGAAGTCCGCCTCGCTGATCCGGAACGGCATGATCTGGTGGGCGAGCACGTGCGCGGCTGTCCAGCCAGTGCAGAGCGACGGCGCGCGCCACTGAGCGGCGGTCAGCGTATCTAGCGCGGCAGCGAGCGCTCGCCGGTTCGCCGCGATGACGTCGATCATGGTGATCGGTCTCCTAGCAACTAGGCAGTTGTACAACTGACTAGTTTAGAAGTGGCGCGAGCGCCTCGCAAGTCGGCCATACTCCGGTATGGTCAAGGTATGGCAACTCGTAAGGTGACAATCACGCTGGAGGACGATCTGGTCGAGGCAATGGCCGCGACAGCACGTGCTGCCGGAGTTCCATTGTCACGAATGATCGCCAGCGCGGCTGAGCGGGAGATGAGGCGCCGCATCGGCCTGGCGGCTGTGGCCGAGTGGGAAGCAGAGCATGGAGCCTTCACGCCCGAGGAGGTAGCCGCCGCACGGGCCGAGATGGCAGCGGCTGACAGCGAGTTCTTCCAGGGCAATGAGAGCGTGGCGTGATTCTCCCGTACCTGTACGACGCGGGCGCGCTGATCGCGCTGGACAGCAACGACCGCCGGATATGGCTGCGCCACAAGCTAGCCCTCGAAGAAGGGCGGGAGATCCATGTCCCTGCCATTGTCGTCGGCCAGGCATGGCGCGACGGCAGACGGCAAGTCCAGCTCGCGCGAGCGCTCACTGGCTGCCGCGTCGACCCCGTCGGGCTGGACGCCAGCAAGGCCGCCGGGGTGCTCTGCGGCAAGGCTGGCACCGCGGACGTCGTGGACGCCACGGTTGTGGTGATGGCGGCGGCGCTGCGCGCGATCACCTGGACCGCGGATCATGCCGACATCAGCCAGCTGGCGCACGCAGCGGGCGCGCGGCCACGGGTCGTCGTCCGGCCCGTGTGACGGCGATTCACGTCAGTCGGCTAGCGGCCTAGCTGTGGCTACTCCGCAGGAGCTGGCACCGCAGCGACGATAACGCGGACGGTGCCGCCGTCACCGACCGGGTTGGCGGGTGCTTTGACGCCCTCCGCGGGCAACAGGGCGACCGCGACAGCGAGAGTTTCTCCGGCTACGAACGCCTCGTGCGCGCGCACCGCGTCCGCCACGTCGTCGCCGGCTCCGATGGTGAGCCGGATCCGGTCGGACACCGCGAGTCCGGCGTCGCGGCGAGCCTGCTGGACCACGCGGACCACGTCGCGCGCCGTGCCCTCGGCAGCGAGCTCCGCCGTGACCGTGGTGTCCAGCTCAACCAGGCCTGTGCTGCCGGGCAGCGCGGCGGTGGAGTCCGGATGCGCGGCGGCGAGCCGGAGCTCGTACTCGCCGGCCTCAAGCTCGACCCCCGCTGCGACGACACGGTCGCCGACGCGCTGCGCGTTCCCTGCCTTGACGGCCCGAATGACATCCTGTACCTGAGCGCCGAGCCTTGGTCCGAGCACGCGAGGGTTGACCGTCAGCTCGAACGTGCCCAGGCTGGCCGGATCCGCCGACAAGACGACGTCCTTGACATTGACCTCGTCACGGATCAGCTCGACGTACGGAGTCAGCGAGGCCGCGTCGGGATGCGCGACCGTCAGCCTGCTGAGCGGCAACCTGACCCGCAGCTGGCGGGCTTTGCGCAGGCCCAGCGTGGTGCTGCAGACCGCGCGCACGAGATCCATCGCCCGAGCCAGCTCGGCGTCGGCGGGCCAGTCGGCGAGCTGCGGCCACTCGGCCAGGTGCACGCTTTCTTCGCCGGTTAGACCGCGCCAGATTGCCTCGGTGGTCAGCGGCAGCAGCGGCGCGGCTGCCCGGCACACCGCCTCGAGCACGGTCCACAGCGTGTCGATCGCAGCTCGGTCGCCAGCCCAGAACCGGTCACGGGACCGGCGGATGTACCAGTTCGTCAGCACCTCGAGGTACTCACGGAGCTCCTGACAGGCGCTGCCGATGTTGTAGACGTCGAGCAGCTGCTCCATCTGCGCAACCGCTGCGGCGGTCTTCGCCAGGATGTAGCGGTCAAGCACATGTTCGCTGGTCGTGCTGCGCTTCGCCGGGTAGGACTCGGCATTGGCGTAGAGCGCGAAAAAGTAATAGCTGTTCCACAGCGGCAGGATCGCCTGGCGGACCGCGTCCCTGACAGCGGGATCTGACACCGCGACGTCGCCGCCGCGCAGGATCGGGCTGGCCATCAGCAGCCAGCGAATCGCGTCCGACCCGAAGGCGTCGAAGACCTCGTTGACGTCGGAGTAGTTACGCAGGCTCTTGGACATCTTCTGGCCGTCGTTGCCGAGCACGATGCCGTGGCAAACGCAGTCGCGGAAGGCCGGCCTGTCGAACAGCGCGGTCGCGAGCACGTGCAGCGTGTAGAACCAGCCCCGGGTCTGCGGGGTGTACTCCACGATGAAGTCGGCCGGGTAGTGCGACTCGAACCACTCGGAGTTCTCGAATGGGTAGTGCACCTCGGCGTATGGCATCGAGCCGGACTCGAACCAGCAGTCCAGCACTTCTGGCACCCGTCGCATGGCTGACTTGCCTGTCGGGTCGTCCGGGTTCGGCCTGGTCAGCTCGTCGATGCCAGGACGGTGCAGGTCATCAGGGCGGACGCCGAAATCCCGCTCCAGCTCGTCGAGCGAGCCGTACACGTCGGTGCGCGGATAGTTCGGGTCGTCGCTCTGCCACACCGGGATCGGCGAGCCCCAGAACCGGTTACGGGAGATCGACCAGTCGCGGGCGTTCTCCAGCCACTTGCCGAACTGGCCGTCCTTGACGTGCGCCGGAACCCAGGTGATCTGCTGGTTAAGCTCGACCATCCGGTCGCGGAACTTGGTCACCTCCACGAACCAGCTCGACAGCGCCTTGTAGATCAGCGGGCTGTCACAGCGCCAGCAGTGCGGGTAGGAGTGCGTGTAGTTCTCCAGCCGCACCAGGCTGCCCTGCTCGCGAAGCTTGGCCGCGATGCCCTTATTGGCGTCGAAGACGTGCTGGCCCTCGAAGTCGGGGACTACGCCGGTAAACCGGGCATGCTCGTCAACCGTGAGCACCGTCGGGATGCCCGCAGCGTTGCACGCCACCGCGTCGGCCTCGCCGTAGGCAGGTGCCATGTGCACGACACCGGTGCCGTCCTCGGTGGTGACCTCGTCCGAGAAGACCACCCGGAACGCGCCCTGGGTGCCGAAGCGCTCGGCGTCGGCGAGATAGGGGAACAGCGGCTGGTAACGCCTGCCCGCCAGGTCCCGGCCGGTGAGCTCGCCGACCACGGCCGCGCCCTCGAGTTCGCGCTCGTAGGCGGCCTGCCGGTCGCGGGCCAGGATGTAGCGCTCGCCGTCCTTCTCCAACACCGTGTAGCTGATGTCCGGGCCGACGGCGATGGCCTCGTTGGATGGCAGCGTCCACGGCGTGGTGGTCCAGGCCAGCAGCCACTCCCCGGTTTCGAGCTTGAACCTCACGGTGACCGACGGGTCCGCCCGGTCGCGGTAGACGTCATCGTCCATCCGCAGTTCGTGGTTGGAAAGCGGCGTCTCGCAGCGCCAGCAGTACGGCAGCACCTTGAAGCCCTGGTAGACCAGGCCCTTCTGGTAGAGCTGCTTGAACGCCCACATGACACTCTCCATGTAGGAGAGGTCGAGCGTCTTGTAGTCGTTGTCGAAGTCGACCCAGCGCGCCTGCCGGGTCACGTAGTCGCGCCACTCGCGGGTATAGCGCAGCACCGACTCGCGGCAAGCTTCGTTGAACTTGCCGATGCCCATGGCCTCGATCTCGGGCTTGCCGGAGATGCCGAGCAGCCGCTCGGCCTCTACTTCGGCTGGCAGGCCGTGGCAGTCCCAGCCGAACCGCCGCTCCACCCGTCGGCCCTGCATGGTGCGGAACCTTGGCACCACGTCCTTGACGTAGCCGGTGATCAGGTGACCGTAGTGCGGCAGCCCGTTGGCGAACGGCGGACCGTCATAGAAGACGAACTCGTTGTCCTGCGGGCGCTGGCGTACCGACTCGCGGAAGGTGTCGTTAGCCGCCCAGTAGGCGAGCACACCTTCCTCGAGGTCGGGGAAACTCGGCTGCGCCGGAACTCCGCCCGCAGCCTGGCCAGCGGCCTTGGCGGTCTCGGCGCGGGGATAAACGGTCATCTCTCGTGGTCCTTGCGGCGTCCTGGTCGGCTTCCGGCGCTTGCCCGCTTCGTTCGCGGGTCCGGGGTCGCCCCCCGGGCCAGCTTCGCGGGGGTCCGGGGGTCGCCCCCCGGGCCAGCACTGTGCGCGAGGACGACTCGCCCGCTCCCGCGCGGGCTTACCGCGGTACCACCTCGCTTGCCGCGGAATCTGGCTCTTCGCCAAGCCCGCGACCGCTTCATGGCCGGCTGTGACGGGCCGGACCCGCCCGGTTCTAGTCGGACCCGCCAGCCCGCCGTTCCCGACGGCCTAGCAGGCCCTTTCTTCCGGAAGCTCCCCGGTGATAGCCGGATCATCGCCGTGTGCAACCAAGTCTAGCCGGTGGCGCAAACCGAGCCCAGCGCATTACCCGGTGCTGCGGGCACGGCTGACACGCGGCCTGCCACGCGCTCAGCGGGCGGCCCCGGCAGGCCGATCGTCAGCGACCGATGAGCCCGGCGAAGATCTCGGCTACCGCCGCCGGGGTAAACTCCAGCGTGGCGTCGCCGACGGAGAACTCAAGCCGCTGCACCGCCGGGTCCGCTGTCGGCATGCAGGACTGGGTTACCCAGATGCCCTGATCTTCGGCGAGCCGCCGGGCGGCCTTCGCGTAGTCCTCCGTGGACACCTGCAGGAGCAGATGCATCATCGGCACTTGAGGCGGGTCCGGGATCACCGTGATGCCGGGCACGGCGGACAGCGCGGCCGCGATCGCCCGGGCGTGGTCGAGATACCGGGGGAATTTCGGCAGCCGTTCGGCGAGCAGGCTCAGCGCGGAGGCCGCGTTCGGCCACAGGCCGTACAGCGTGCCGCCCATCCGCCGTCGCCATTCCCTGGCCTGGTCGACGATGTCCTGCGGCCCGGCGACGCAGCAGCCCGGCAGCGCCCCGATGCCCTTGTAGAAGGACACGTAGACGGTGTCGAACAGGGCCGAGATCTCGGCCGGTGACCGCCCGTACCCCGCCGAGGACTCCCACAGCCGCGCTCCATCCATGTGCGCGGCGGCGCCGCGCTCGCGGGCCCAGCCGACCTGCGCCGCGAGATCGTCCCAGTCCGGCTGCTGGCCGCCGATGTCACGCTGGGGCAGTTCGAGCAGGAGCGCGGCCGGCGGCTCGGCAATGTCCTTGAGGTCGTCCATCGTGATGAGCCGGTCACGGTGACCGACTGGCCGGCCGACGAGCCCGTGCAGCCGCTGGTACGCCTGCTCCTCGTGCCGCTCGAGATGGCACATCGGATGAAAGATGATCGTCCGGCGATTCCGGCCGTCCGCGTGCACGCGCAGGACCGCTTGCTGTCCCATGACGCCCGAGGGGAAGAACGCTGCCGCTGGCTTGCCGAGCACGCGGCAGATCTCGGCCTCGAGCGCGGCCACCACGCCACCCTCGCCGTAGCTGTCCATCGCGGTATCCGGCGGAACTGTGCCGAGCATCGAGGCCACGGTGGGCAGCCCGTGGCCCTGGACCGACCGTGTGCACCGCTGCCGCAGTGCCCTCAGCTCTTCGTGATCAGGCATTTTCCCAGCTTCCCACAATCCGGACAGGGATCGTCCGCAACTGGTCCTAGGGTGCGAGACACGGACCGCACCGAGCAGGCCGCGGATGCACGCGGTGGCCGAAAGAAGGTGAAGCGGTGAGCGAGTACGTGATCAGACCGCTGGGTGCAGGCACCTGGGACGCCTTCGCGGGCCTGGCAGAGCGGCACAACGGAGTATGGAACAACTGCTGGTGCAGTTGGTTCCACGACCGGACCGCCCTGCGGATCTGCGACGGCCCGAACGGCCAGCACCACGCCAGGCGTCACGACGCGTGCGAAGAGCAGGGCCAGACGGTGGAGAGCAACCGGGCACTCAAGCAGCGGCTGGTGCACGAGGGCATCGCGCACGCCGCCCTGGTCTTCGACGGTGCCGTCGCGGTGGGGTGGTGTGAGTACGGCAGCCCCGAGGAACTGCCCAACATCAAGCACAGGAAGGAGTACGAGGCCGGCCTGGACAGGCCGCCGGACTACCGGATCACGTGCTTCTTCGTGGACAGGAACTACCGGCGCAAGGGAGTGTCTGCCGTCGCGCTCCGCGGTGCCCTTGGCCTGATCGCACAAGCGGGCGGGGGAGTCGTGGAGGCATACCCAGAGGACACGGCAGGCCGGACGGTAACGGCGTCCTTCCTGTACAACGGCACCCGGAGTCTCTTCGAACAGGCCGGCTTCAGCTACGAGCGGCCGCAGGGCCTGAAGCATTGCGTGATGAGCAAGACGGTCCCCTCGGTCAACCGGTGAACGGGCCGCAGATCGTGGTAGAAAAACGGTAGGGGCGGCGCTTCGGCGCGCGTTAGCTGATCATTTCCGGGGGGGCTTCCGTGATCGGCATGAAGCGATCAGTCTTAGTCGGCGCCGTCGCGCTGTGCACGGTGCTGCTGACCGGGCCGACGGCCCTGGCTGGCCCGGAAGGTGGCGGCGGGCCGTCCTGGCACCTGCAGTCTCCGCCGGTTCCGGCTGGCTCGATCGCCAGCGGCCTCGGCGCGGTGTCGTGCATCCTCCCGTCGCCCTCGCCGTGCGCGGCGGTGGGCGGCGACGAGATCAGCGACAGCATCTTCGACGCGGTTGCCGAGACGTGGAACGGCACGGCATGGGCTATCCGCAGCACGCCGGACGCTGCTCTCAGCTCGCTGAACGGCGTGTCGTGTTCGGCCGCCAAGTTCTGCGAGGCCGTGGGGGACGTGTCTGTCAGGGACGACCTGGTACCGCTCGCGGAACGCTGGAACGGCAGCACGTGGGGCGCTCAGCGACCGCCCGATCCGGCTGGCGCCGCGGATAGCTACCTGACCGCCGTGTCGTGCCCGGCCGAGACCGGCTGCACGGCCGTCGGGTTCTCCCGCGTGTCAGGCTCCTTCCAGCGAGCGATCGCCGAGCACTGGAACGGCGTCAGGTGGCAGTTGCAGCATCCGGAGACCCCCGGCGGGCAGACCCTGGCCGAGTTCAACTCGGTGTCCTGTGCGTCGGATACCGCCTGCATGGCGGTTGGCAGCTTCACCTCGGGCATGTTCACCGAGTCGTCTCACGGCGCGACCTGGACGAGGCGCGCGATCAGCCTGCCGGCCCACGGCCGTGAGGGCTACCTGGCCGGCGTGTCGTGCACGGCGGCCAACCAGTGCACGGCCGTCGGCGACTACCTCGACGGGGCGCGCGTCGTGCCGCTCGCCGAGCGGTGGAACGGCCGGCGCTGGACGCTGCAGCACGCGGCCCCGCCGCCAGGTGGCACGCCGGGCGTACTTGCCAGCGTGTCCTGCGCCGGGCCGACGAGCTGTGTCACGGTCGGGACCTACGGCAACAGCCTCAGCACGGACAAGCTTCTGGTGGAGAGGTGGAGTGACGGGCGCTGGGCGATCCAGGCCGCGCCATTGCCGGCCGGCGCGACGGCGCCGGCCTTCGTGGCAGTGTCCTGCCCGTCGGTGTTCGTCTGCGAAGCCGTCGGCTTCTTCACCAGCAGGGAGGGGTCCAGACGCTGCTCGTCGACCGGTACTCCTGACGTCAGCCGGTGCCCGCGCTGCGCGCAGCGCGGGCACCGGTTCGTCCGGACTGCCCGCCGGCCGCCGCGAGCGCCGGGCTGGTCAGCCGTAGAGCGAGCCGAGCGCCTTGGCCGCCTCGATCATCTGCGCACGCAGCCCGGCAGGCTCGAGAACCTCGACGTCCGCCGCGAAGCCGAGCAGCGCCGGCCTGGCGTAGTCCAGCTTCTCGAACGGCAGCTGCAGCCTGACCCAGCCGTCGTCGTCGGGTGCGGCATCCCAGCGCACCTCGCTCACGCGGCCGGGTTCGACGACGCGCCGCAGCCGCCGCAGGCACCCTGCTCGCGCCCGGACCGTCACGGTCACGCCGGCGAGACCGCGCTCGAACTCGTCGCGCCAGGCTGCCCAGAACGCCGCGAGGTCGAACCCGGCTGGCCGGGCGAACATCCGGTCAGCCACCGCCGCGTACTCGAAGCGGTCGGCTCGGTACCCGCGCACCGCCGTGCCCTCGCGAGCCACCAGGTACCAGGTGCCTGACTTGAGCACCAGGCCAAGCGGTTCCAGCTCCAGGTCCCGCGCGCCGGATGCGCCGCGGTAACGAGCCCTGATCGTCAGATCCCCGAACACGCCCGTGGCCAGCGTCTCCAGGAACGGCGCGGGACGGCGCGTGGCGAACCAGCCGGGCGCGTCCAGATGGAACCGGCCGGCGGCCGCAGCGACGTCGTCCCTGAGTCCTGCGGGCAGCGAGGCGGCCAG
>JASHOE010000110.1 GCA_030041275.1 Streptosporangiaceae bacterium | reverse complement strand
GCGCCGCCCGAGCACGGCAAAGCGCCCCGCTCGGGGGAACGGGGCGCTTTGGTTGGGGGCGGGTTTGGTTAGAAGCCGGGGTTGGCGGTGGTGATGTCGTAGTTGGGGCCCCAGTACCACTGGGTGGCGTTGGCGCCGGGGACCATGTGGGGGGTGCCGGTGGGGTCGGCGATCCACCAGCGGACGTGGGATTGCATCCACTGGGGGAGCTGGCCGACGGCGGCCTGGACGGCGGGCCAGTCTGATCGCATGGTGTAGACGATGGCGACCTGGTTGGGGGTGCTGGTGAGTTTCTGGGCGACCCACTGGCCGGCCTGGGTGGGGGTGGCGTCGCCGGGTTCGACGTCGAGGGCGTTGGCCTTGGGGTTGGAGCCGTTGGTGTCGATCCACAGGGTGCCGGGGTGGCCGGCGACCTGGGCTGGTGAGGCGGCGTAGGCGCCGTCGGAGTAGACGGCGGCTTGCTGGCCGGCCGGGATGGCGGACGGGGTGGTGGAGTCGTAGATCTGGTAGGGCGCCGAGGCGGCCTGGGTCTGCGGCTGCTGCTGCTGTGCCTGCTGCGCGGGCGCGGCAGCCGGAGCGGCCGGCTGAGCCGGGGCGGTAGCGGGAGCCGCTGGGGCGGCGGCACCGGTCGCGGAGTGCGCGACGGGCGTCGTCGTGACGTGTGCCGAGCTGGCCGCGTGGTGTGCGGTGACCAGAGTGGCGTGCACGGGGGTCGGGTTGTGAGTCGCGGGGGTGGCGCCGGAGGTCAGTGCTGCGCTGGCGCTGCCGGCTCCCGCCAGCGCGGCGGCTGCGCCGAGGCCGACGGCCAGGTGCTTGCCGCGGCCGCGCAGGGCGTGGGTCAGTCGGGCAGTGCGAGGCATGGAGGGGGTCCTTCCTGTCGCCTTCGGGGGCTGCCGGGCTCGGGGGTCCCGGCGTTCCGGGCTCGGGGGTCCCGGCGTTCCGGGCTCGGGGGTCCCGGCGTTCCGGGCTCGGGGGTCCCGGCTGCCAGGCTGGGGGCCTGGCGGGCAGTTACTCACCGGTTACGTTGAGCAACGAACCTTCGACGGCGCGGAGGGGGTCGCAGGTTTCGCAATGAGACGCACGTCACTACTGGCGGGTAAGTTTGGCCCCGGCCTGTCCTGATATTCCGGGCGCGACGAGGCCAGGAGCGGCCTCGGGCTCCGGCCAGCAGGCAGAGCATTTGCCGCGTATCAGGCAGCCTGCCGCAGCGGCGCGGTCAGGGACGCAGAGAGATGCGTCCGATATGCGCCATACGGCAGCGCGCGGGCCCCGGCCAGCGGATTCCTTCAGCCCGCTACCCGCGGAGCATCGACGCCTCGCAGTGAGCAGCGACGCAACATGGCGTTCGCTAGTGCCGCGATGGCGGCGGGCGGTGCGCGAGCGCGTAGGCCACGTTGATGATCGCTATAGCGATCCAGACGAAGACAAGCTCGGTCGACTGACTGCCGTTACCCAGTGACTCGATGATCGCGGTGAGCGGGATGCCGAGGGCGATGGACACGACCGCCAGCGCGAAGTTTCGCGGTCGCTGCGCCGGTAGTGGCGGCCGGGCGGCGGCGGCTAGCCGCTGGTCGACTCTGGTGTCGATCTCCTTGTTGACGCGGTCGAGGAAGGACTCCAGGACGGCGTCGCGGTAGGCGGGGTCGATCTCGGCGTGAACCTCAGCAGCTGCGCGGATCTCGTCCGGTTCCAGCGACGGCGTACTCACAGGGACACGATAGGGCAGGTTCAGCGGTGCTCGATCGTGCGCTGCACCGCCTCGGGGTCGGCGCAGCCGACGATCCAGGCGTCGTGGTGCGCGCCCTCGAACCTGACCACGAGACCGCGCGGCGTGCTGTGGTGAACGGCGGCGAAAATCCGCTGACCGTCGGCTGAGAAGGTGCCGATCTCGAAGATCCCCGGCAGCCGACCGCCGATCAGCTTGAAGCCTGCGTCGGCTGGCGCGTGGACGTCATCGACTACCTGTACAGACGAGACGCTGGCCAGCGGCGCGCGCAGGTCGCCGTGCACCGCTGCCAGTTCTTCGAGAGTGGTCAGGTGCAGGACCAGGTCAGTACCGTCAATAAGGAGCTCGGCCACCAGAGCCTCCTCACATTCGCAGTGCCGAGAATGCTAGCCCCGGCCGATGAACGGCATCTTCGTGGCCATGACGGTCAGGAACTGCACGTTGGCTTCCAGCGGCAGTTCGGCCATGTAGCGGACGGCCGTGGCGACGTGCCGCGCGTCGAAGGTCGGCTCCGGCAAGAGCGAGCCATCGGCCTGGCGTGCCCCGCGGCTGATGCCCTGAGTCATCTCCGTCGCGGCGTTTCCGACATCAATCTGGCCGCAGGCGATATCGAATGCGCGCCCGTCCAGGGCTATCGACTTCGTCAGCCCGGTGATCGCGTGCTTCGTCGCCGTGTAGCCGACGCTGCCTGGCCGCGGGCTGTGGGCAGAGATCGAGCCGTTGTTGATGATCCGGCCACCACGCGGGTCCTGCGCCTTCATCATCCGCACCGCGTGGTGCGCGCACAGGAACGCACCCGTCAGGTTCGTGTCGACGAGCTGCCGCCAGCCGTCGATGTCAACCTCATCCACCGCTCCCGCCGGGCCGAAGACGCCGGCGTTGTTGACCAGCAGGTCGACCCGTCCCCACGTACGGCCAACGGTCTCGAACAGCGCCGCCACCGAGTCCGGCACGGTGACGTCGGTGGGGATGGCGGCCGTTGCCTCGGCGGGCCAGCCGCTGCCCGCGACTGTCTCCTGCAAGGGTTCCGCGCGACGGCCGGCCGCGGCGACGCGCCAGCCAGCGGAGAGCAGCTCCCTGGTGATCGCCCGGCCCAGCCCCGACCCGGCTCCCGTCACCACGGCTACACCGGTCGCGGCCACTCCCCGCCCCTTTCCTGGGCTACCTCAGCGCCTTCGTGCCCTGCCCCGCTTGAACATATCGCGCCAGCCGGTCTCGGACCCTTCGATGTTGTCCGGCATCGCAGCGGTCCTGACCCGCCTCCACGCACGTCCCGCTCCGCGTCGCGTTACCCGTGATCGGTACAGCCCTGCCAGTGTCATAGCCGGCTCCTACCATGGCTACGTGGCAGCAGAGGAGGACGTCCGGCGCATGGCACTCGCGCTGCCCGACGTGGAAGAGATCGACTGCGACGGCTTCGACTTCCGGGTCGGCGGCAACGGGTTCGTGTGGTCCTATCCCGAGCGACGGGCGGGCAAGCCCCGGATCATTCGGACCGACATTGCGGTGCTTTACGTCGGCGACGAGGCCGAGAAGCAGGCCCTGCTGCTCGGCGAGCCGGAGCTGTTCTTCACCGCGCCGGGCTATGACGGCTGGCCGCTCGTGCTGCTGCGGCTCGCGGCTGTCGACGCGCGTCGGCTCGCCGAACTGGTGACCGACGCCTGGCGGATGCGCGCTCCTGCGACACTCGCCGACCAGTTCGGGGACGTGGTCAGCAGCTAAAGATCGCAGGCCTCGTAGGGTAAGCGCGTGCCGGTACGCTACCGCGAAATCGCAGGCGGCAGCCTGGAACGGCTTGCCGCGCTGAGCGACGGCATCTTCGCAGTGGCCATGACCCTGCTCGTGCTGGGTCTGTCGGTGAAGACCGCCTCGGAGCTGCACCTGCCGAGCACCCTCAGCTCGCGCAAGCTCTGGGATCACGTGCTGTGGCCACTGTGGCCGCACCTGGTCACCTACCTGATGAGCTTCCTCACGCTCGGGGTGTTCTGGGCCGGCCAGCAGACTCAGCTGCACCACATGCGCGGCACGAACCGCGATCTCAGCTGGATTCATCTGGTGTTCCTGCTGTGCGTGTCGCTGATGCCCTTCTCCACCATGCTCGTGGCCGACTACATCACGTCTCCGCTGGCGATCGTCGTGTACTGGCTGAACATCGCGCTGCTCGGCGCCGTTCTGTTCGCCAGCCAGCGATATGCCGGCCGAGCCGGCCTGTTCAAAGACGAGGTCACCGCCGAGGTCAGGATGGCGATGAGGCGCCGGATCGTCACCTACCAGGCGTTGTACGCCGTCGGGGCGCTGCTGTCGGTGGTCAGCACGTACGCGAGCATCGGGTTCATCGTCGCGGTCCAGCTGAATGCGGCAATTACCCCCCGGATCTGGCCGCTGGACCGGTTCTGACCGCCCGCCTTGGGCACGTGCTGCCAGCCGTCCCTCGTCACGCCTCGGTCAGCGCGAGCGCCATTGCGCACGCCTGACTGATCGCGGCGCGGAGCTTGGCGCCTTCAGACCGGTCCGTGCGCACCTCCACGACCCGCAACTCGGAGCCGGCGACAACGGCTGGCAAGTCCGCTGCGCTTTCGAGCCGCCGATACGGCAGCCCGGCGGCGGCGGCAAGGGCACCGATGTCGGCGCCATGCGGCGTGCCGAAGACGCGCTCGAATGGCTCGGGAAACGCCGCCTGCTCCAATGTGGAGAAGATCCCGCCGCCATTGTTGTTGACCACCACGAGGCACAGGTCCGGCCGCGGCTCGGCCGGTCCGAGCACCAGGCCAGGCGCGTCATGCAGCAGCGCCAGGTCGCCAAGCAGCGCAACGGCTGGACCGCCACCGCCGGCCTGGTGCGCCAGCGCCGCGCCGATCGCAGCCGAAACGAGCCCGTCGATGCCGCTGGCTCCCCTGCTCGCCAGCACCCGCACGTCGGCCCGCGGTGTCATGTGCCGGTCGAGGTCCCTGGCCGGCATGCTGGAAGCGGCCCAGAGCAGGGCGCCGGGCGGCAGCGCTGCCGCGAGATCTCGGGCGACGAGCGGCTCGCTGAGACCCCCTTCGGCGGCGAGCGTGCGATCGGCCGCGTGCCGGACGGCCGCGTCGGCGGTCACCCAGGACCGCAGCCAGCCGGTCCCGTCGGCTCGCCCCGGACCACCGCGCAGCACCACGCGGCCGGCCACGTCCGTGGCGGTCCGCGCCGGATCTGACCAGCGGCCAGGTCCCTGGAGCAGCACGATGTGCCGGCCGTCGACGCCGGCGGCGCGTAGCAGCGACAACTGGCCGCGGCTCAGGCCGGGCCGTCCGGCCGAGACGATCACCTCGGGACGCCTGCTGGCGAGGAAACCGGGTGAGTCGAGCAGGTACTGGTATGAGCCCAGCGCGGTCGGACCGTGCCGCGCGCCCGACGACGGCTCGGCCAGCAGCGGCCAGCCTGCCTGGCTGGCCAGGCGGGCGAGCGTCGCCGGGTCGGCAGTCCCGTCGCCGGCCACCACGAGTCCGCGCTCGGCCCAGTCCAGCTCGAGTTCCGGCTGTCGGGTGGCATCAGGCTCGACCCGGGTCCAAGGCCGCCTGTCCGGCCGGCCGCTCTGGTCGTCAGACCAGCGCTGCGCCGCGGCCACGTCCCGGGTGGCCGACTCGACTGCTGACTCGCCGGTGCCCGGGGCGGACGGCACCAGCGGGTCACGGAACGGCAGGTTGAGGTGGACGGGCCCGGCATATCCGGCTCCGCTTCCCGCCGCCTGAGCCCACGCCTTGCTCGCCAGCGATCGCCAGTAGGCCGCCTGTCCTGGTCGCTCCTCAGGGACCCCGGCTTCGCAGAACCAGCGCACCGCCGAGCCGTACAGCTTGATCTGATCGATGGTCTGATTCGCGCCAGTGCCACGCAGCTCGGGCGGACGGTCGGCGGTGAGCACGAGTAGCGGGATGCCTGCCTCGTCAGCCTCGATCACGGCCGCGTGAAGGTGCGCGGCCGCGGTACCTGACGTGCACACGACGGCGACCGGCCGGCCGCTGGCCTTGGCGAGGCCCAGGGCCAGGAACGAGGCTGATCGTTCGTCTATCCGCACGTGCAACCGCAGCGGCGGCCTGCCGCCCGGGCCGGGCTCGGCGAGTGAGGCCGCGTGCAGCGCCATCGACAGCGGCGCGTTGCGCGAGCCGGGCGCCACCACTGCCTCCTGCAGCCCGCACCGGAGCAGCTCGTCAACGAGCACCGTGGCGAACGCGGTCGAGGGGTTCACCGACGCTCGGGCCCGGGCAGCTGCTCGGGCAGAAATTCGGCCGCCGCCAGCAGCCGGCACCGCCAGCCCGCGGGGTCGACCTCCCAGCTGGCGAGCGCGTCCGGGTCGACGGCCGCGGGCCGGACCGGCAATTCACCGTCAAGCGCCACCAGCGGGTCCGCAGTCACGTCGCCGGCGAGCAGGCTCATCGTGGCCAGCCCGCACGCGTGCTCGAGCACCGGTAGCGCGGCGGCGAGTGCCACGCCGGCCGACAGCCCGACCGACGTGTCGACGGCGCTCGACACCACGACCGGCAGGCCGCACTGTTCCGCGATGCGCAGCGCGGACCTCACCCCGCCAAGCGGTTGCGCCTTGAGCACGACGATGTCTGCGGCACCCGCCGCACGCACCTTCAGCGGGTCGTCGGCACGGCGGATCGACTCGTCCGCGGCCACCGGCACCGCAACGCGCTGGCGGAGCTCGGCCAGCTCCGCGAGGGTGGCGCACGGCTGCTCGGCGTACTCAAGATTGAACTCGGCCAGCGCCGTCAGAACTCGTTCGGCGCTGCCGACGTCCCAGCCGCCGTTGGCGTCCACCCGCACCTTGCCCTGCGGGCCGATGGCCTCGCGCACCGCTGCCACGCGGGCTACGTCGGCCGACTCTGGCTGCCCTGGTTCGGCGACCTTGACCTTCGCGGTCCGGCATCCCGAGCCGCCGACGATTGCGCGCGCCTTCGCTGCGCCAACCGCCGGAACCGTCACGTTCACCGGCACGCTCTTCCGTACCGGCGTCGGCCAGCCGGCCGTGGCGGCTTCCAGTGCGCAGGCAAGCCAGCGTGCACACTCGCGGGGGCCGTATTCGGGGAACGGCGAGAACTCGCCCCACCCGGTCGGACCCTGCAGCAGCGCTCCCTCTCGCAGCGTGGTGCCGCGAAACCTGATGGGCATCGGGATCGCGAATGCCCGCAGCGTCGGCAGCAGCTCGGCGACGAGCTCGGCCGTCGCGACCGTGCCCGCAGGCTCAGTCACGGGCCTGTCGACCACGTGTCGCCCTCCTGCTGGTGTCCCGATGTGCCCGATTAACCTTACGACCGTGACGTCCAGGCCCTTGCACGCGGTGCAGTTCCCGGCGGCGGCGGGCGGACTCATGCTGTCCGCGCTCGCCACGGCGCTTGACGGGTCAGGCCCGGCCATCCTGCCGCTTGACCCGGCGCTGCCGGACATGGCCCTCGCCCGCATCCTCGACGCGTTCGGTCCGGCGGCCCTGCACACCATGGCGGGAACGCGCCAGCTTGATCCCCCAGCGGCGGGCAGGGCCGCTGTTGCGCGCCTCGCCGATGACACCGCGGTTGTCATCGCTACGTCCGGCTCGACCGGGCGGCCGAAAGCAGTGGAGCTCAGTGCTGCGGCCATGACCGCCTCGGCCACGGCCTCGCTGCGCCGGATCGGGGCGGACCCCGCGTCACGCTGGCTTTGCTGCCTGCCGACGTTTCACATCTCGGGTCTCGGCGTGCTGGTCCGTTCCCTGGTCACCGGCACCGACCCGGTCTTTGCGCCCGCTGCGAGCCCGCAGTTGATCGCCGCGAGTGGCTGCGCGTACGTCTCCCTGGTGCCCACCCAGATGCGGCGACTGCTCGATGCGGGCGCTGCGCCAGGCCCGGTGCGGGCCGTGCTACTCGGCGGGGCGGCGTCAGCTGATGCACTGCTGGCCGATGCGCGCGCCGCCGACTGGCGGGTGATCACCACCTACGGCATGAGCGAGACGTGCGGCGGCTGCGTGTATGACTCCGTTCCTCTCGATGACGTGCAGGTGCGCATCGCCGACGGGGTGGTCGAGATCGCTGGCCCGACGCTGTTTTCCGGCTACCTGGGCGAGCCTCAGCTGACCGCGTCGGTGCTGGCCGGCGGGTGGTTTCGCACCACGGATCTCGGCTGCTGGCTGCCCGGCGGTCGGCTGAGCATCCGCGGCCGGGTCGACGACGTCATCATCACCGGGGGCCAAAAGGTCGTCCCAGGCGAGGTCGAGGCCGTGCTGGGAACCGCTCCCGGCGTCGCTGACGTTGTCGTGGTGGGACTTCCGGATCCCGAGTGGGGGGAGGCTGTGACTGCCGTCGTGGTTCCGGCCAATCCGGCAAATCCGCCTCAGCTGGCCGCACTCAAGTCGAGTGTCCGCGAGGCCATGTCTGGATATGCGGCACCCAGGAGGGTAGTGGTTGTGTCACAATTTCCGCTACTACCCTCCGGTAAGCCGGACCGGGTGGCGGTGCGGGAGCTGGCGCAGCATCAGCTGGCAGCACCCTAACCTGGCGACTTTCGCAGCTGAGAATGGGCGCACGGCAACTGCGCGGGAACATTTAGCCGCCTCGTGCGTTACAAGATAGTGCCCGCGGTGCTCACTGCCAAGTCCGCCGAGGGCCCCCGTACAAGTTGTTGAGCGCCCGGGCAGCCGGGACGCGGTTTACCAGCGCATGCCCGTTATGCGCCCACGAAGGGAGGTGCCTCATGGCCAGGACAGCGACCGCCACGTCGCCCGTCCGCGCGAGCGAGGAGACCATGACCCACGTGGACGAGCTGATTCAGCGCGGCCGCGGCCAGGGCTACCTGTCTCTGCCTGAGCTTCGCGCGGCCCTCGACACGGCGCGCGTGTCCCCGGCCGAGGCCCGTGCCATTATCCGGGAGCTCACTGAGGCCGGCGTGCAGCTTGCCAATGAGCCGGCCGATGCGTCCGGGGACAGCGACCCGCAGGCGGGTGAGCCGGCCGACGGTGATCTGGCTGACGGTGACCTGACGGTTTCCGAGCTGACAGACGGTGAGCTTGAGGCTCTCGTGGGCGGTCGCGCCGTGGAGCCCGAGCCTGCAGATGCCGACGAGGCGTCCAGTGCGCCGGAGACCGACCTGGACGACCAGACGTCGGTGATGGGCGACTCCGTGCACACCTATCTGAAGTCGATCGGGCGCCGGCAGCTCCTGACCGCGGAGGAGGAGGTCGATCTCGCCAAGCGGATCGAGGCTGGCCTGTACGCCGAGCACAAGCTGGAGACCGAGCGTCGGCTCGCCAAGCAGTACCGTGCCGAGCTTGAGGCTGTCGCCGAGGACGGCAGGCGGGCCAAGGCGCACATGCTCGAGGCCAACCTCCGGCTGGTGGTGTCGGTCGCCAAGAAGTACTCCGACCGCGGGCTTTCGCTGCTCGACGTCGTCCAGGAGGGCAACCTGGGCCTCATCCGGGCGGTGGAGAAGTTCGACTACACCAAGGGCTACAAGTTCTCCACGTACGCCATGTGGTGGATCCGGCAGGCTATCCAGCGCGGTTTCGCCGACTCGGCCCGGACGATCCGGCTGCCGGTGCATGTGCTCGAGATGCTGAGCAAGCTGAGCCGCGTGGAGCGCGACATGCACCAGCGACTCGGTCGCGAGCCGACGCCCGAGGAGCTGGCTGTCGAGCTGGACCGGACGCCAGACCAGATCGAGGAGCTGCTGCGCACCAGCCGGCAGCCGATCAGCCTGGACTCGACCATCGGTGAGGACGGCGAGACCAGCATCGGCGACCTGATCGAGGACGTGGACGCGCCCGAGGCGGGCGAGCTGGTGGACCGGCAGCTGATGGCCGACCAGCTTCGGCACGCGCTGGACGGGCTCACGCCACGGGAGGCGACCATCATGTCGATGCGGTTCGGCCTCTACGACGGCAACCCGCACACGCTGGACGAGATTGGCAAGGCGCTGGGCCTGACCAGGGAGCGCATCCGGCAGCTGGAGAAGCAGTCCCTGTCCAAGCTGCGCCACCCGAGCCGCGCCCAGCCGCTGCTGGACTACGCCAGCTAACTGCTGCGCCGCTGTTGCGAGCGGCCTGGCCCGACCTCCCGCCGGGCTGGGCCGCTCGCGTTTCTGCACACTGGTGCCATGGCGAAGGACCCCTTGCTCCGAGCCGTGGACGCGGTGACGATCCCTGTGCCCGATCTGGATGCCGGCCTGCAGTTCTACCAGCAGTGCCTCGGGCACCAGCTGCGCTGGCGCAATGACGAGATCGGCTCGGCGGGCCTGGCGCTGCCCGACGGCAAGACCGAGATCGTCCTGACCACTCGACTCGGCTACGAGCCGAACTGGCTCGTGTCGTCCGCCGACGCGGCAGCCGCGGCGGTCCAGGCCGCGGGCGGCCGGATCATCGTCGAGCCCGAAGACATACCCGTTGGTCGCGTGGCCGTGGTGGCCGACCCGTTCGGCAATCGGCTGGTGCTGCTTGACCTGTCGAAGGGCCACTACGTGACCGATGACGCCGGCAACGTCACCGCTGTCGTCCGCTAGCCCGCGGAGTCTGCTTCCTCGGCGGCACCGCTCGCCGCCAGCAACCGCCGCCCGAGGATCCGGGCGGCTTCGCGCAGCTCAGGCCCGCCGACGATCCGGTAGCTCGCCGGGATGCCGGCGAGTTGCTCGGCATACCACGCCGGGTTGCTGGTGCTCCCGACCAGCCGGCTTGCCCCGTTCCCGAGTGGCTCGAGCCGCCCGACCGCACGGGGAATGCAGCGGGACACTGCGTCGAATGGTGCGTCGATGACAACCTCGGTCTCGTACTCCCAGCCGACCGCCAGATGCTCCTCGAGCATGGCGACCGCGTCGAGTCCGGCGGGCGGGCTGAACGTGCCGTCGAGCACCTCGACCTCGCGCATGCGGTCGATCCGGTAGGCGCGCCTGGCGTCCGCGGCACGGGATCGGCAGAGCAGGTACCAGCGGCCGTGCCGGACGACGACCGCCCACGGATCTACGTCCATGCACCACTCGGATCCAGCCTCGGATCGGTAACAGAGCCGGACTGGCCGGTGGTTTGAGCATGCCTGCACCAGAGCCGTCGTAGTACCAGGCTCCGGCCGCGCGGCACCACGATCGGGTGCCGGTGCGGTCGTGCGCCGGACGGCTTCGGCCTGAGCAGCAACCGGCTCCGGCAGCGCGCGCATGATCTTCCCGAGCGCACTGCCCACCGGATCGGTGGGATCGCCGGCGTCATGGTGACCGTCGAGCACGGCCATGACCAGGCCGAGAGCTTCGGCGGCGGTGAACATCAGGGGTGGCAGCCGAAGGCCGCGGCCGACTCGGTAGCCGTCGTAGGGCCCGCGAACCGAGTCAATCGGAACCTCGGCCTCGCGGAGGATGCCGACGTACCGGCGGGCCGCGCGCTCGGACACGCCGAGCTTGTCGGCGAGCCGATCCGCCGTGATGCCCGGGCTGCCCTGGATCAGTTCAAGCGCCAGCAAGGCGCGTGCGGTAGGACTGGCATCGGAGTTCACGGCAGCTATCCCCCTAATCGGAAGCGGAACGTCCGGAATGCAGCATAACGTCACGGCATGCCTGCGGACACCCTTCCGGATACCACCATCCACGAGCCGCCAGTGACGGCTGGCGAGGCGGAGATGCTGATCTTCACGCTGGAGCGTTCCCGCGCCACATTCGGCTGGAAGTGCGGCGGCCTCGACGCCGCTGCGCTGCACAAACGGCACCCGCCGTCCGCCATGACCCTCGGCGGACTGCTCAAGCACCTCGCGCTGATCGAGGACCACCACGTCGCGCGCGACCTTGCCGCGCAGCCGCTCGGGCCGCCATGGGATGCAGCCAACTTCGACGCCGATCCGGACTGGGAATGGCACAGCGCGGCCGACGATTCACCGGAGCAGCTCTACGCGCTCTGGCGAGCCGCGGTGGCACGGGCGCGCGCCGCGTGGCGTGCCGCGCTCGCCGAGGGCGGGCTCGACCAGCCAGCCAAGTTCACCACCGGGGCGGGCGAGTCCCCGAACCTACGACGGATGCTGGTCGATCTGCACGACGAATACGCGCGCCACCTCGGACACGCGGACATGCTCCGGGAGGCCGTCGACGGGCTGGTCGGCGAGGACCCGCCGCAGGCATGATGGCTGCCATGGCCGAATCACGTCCGGCACAGCGGCTGACCACCGTTCCCGCTAACCAGGCATCGTGTGGTGACCTCGCCGTGATCTTCGGCACGGCAGACTACCCGGGCCAGTGCCAGTGCCAGCGCTACAAGGTCGCGGGCTCGTTCTGGCGTAACTCCACCCAGGACCAGCGCACGACGATGCTGCGGGAGCAGACCAGGTGCGGTGATCCCGGTGCGCGGGTCACCAGCGGGCTGGTGGGCTACCTCGGGACTGAGCCCGTCGGCTGGGTCGCCGTCGAACCGCGCACTGCCTACCCGAAGCTGGCCACGTCGCGCATCGTGTGGCGGGGTCGGGACGAGGACAAGGATGATGACAGCGTCTGGGCCGTGACGTGCCTGGTCGTGCGGAAGGGGTATAGAGGCCGCGGGCTGACCTACGACCTCGCCAGGGCGACAATCGGCTTCGCGCGCGAGCACGGGGCGAGGGCGCTCGAGGCGTACCCGATAGTCACCCGGCCCGGGCAGAAGGTCCCGTGGGGCGACCTGCACGTGGGCGCACGGCAGGTGTTCGAGGAGGCCGGGTTCGCCGAGATCTGCCGTCCCACCCTCCGGTGCGTCGTGATGCGGATCGACTTTGACCAGGATTTCAGGCCCCCAGGGAGCTAGCTGCTGCGCTGCGACGGTTCGCGCGGCGACCGAAAACCGGTCTGACCTATCGCAGCGGGCAGGGTAGGTTGTGGCCGGTCGCGTTTCCGCGGAAACGCGCGGCGGGTGCCCGATGACGTGGTGGTGAGCGAGGCGGACAGGTGGTCATGCACCGGGTTGCCGAGCTCATCGCGCCGTCCCGCCTCGGCCGCAGTTTCCGGTGGCTGCTGGCTTCCTCTTGGGTGACGAATCTCGGCGACGGGATCACCCTCGCGGCCGGTCCGCTGCTCGTGGCGTCGCAGACGCACGATCCGCTGACCGTGGCGATGGCGGCGTTCCTGCTGCGACTGCCCTGGCTGTTGTTCGGCCTCTACGCCGGCGTGGTTGCCGACCGGCTCAACCGGCGCATCATCGTCATCGTCACCGGCCTGGTACGGATGGCGGTCCTGCTGCTGCTGGTGACGTCCATCCTGACGCACCGTGTCGACATCGCCGTGGTGCTGGCCGCGCTGTTCCTGTTCGGGGTGGTCGAAACCTTCGGGGACACCACGACCAGCACGCTGCTGCCCATGCTCGTGGACAAGCCTGACCTTGGAATCGCGAACTCGCGCGCCATGACGGGCCTGGTCGTGTGGAATCAGCTTGCCGGGCCGCCGGTTGGGGCAGCCTTGTTCGCGACCGGGATGGCGCTGCCGTTCATGAGCGAGAGCGTCTGCATCCTTGCCGGTGTACTGCTGATCGCCCGGGTGCGGCTGCCAGCGCACGGGGCCGGCAGCCAGCGCGCTCGGGTGCGTGACGACATCCGCGAGGGGTGGCGCTGGCTTTGGGGCCACGCCGCGGTGCGGACGCTGGCGATCACGATCTTCACCTTCAACGTCACGTTCGGCGCAGCCTGGTCGGTGCTCGTCCTGTACGCGCGCGAGCGGCTGGGCATGGGCGCCCTCGGCTTTGGGCTGATCACCACCGCGATGGCGGTGGGCGGCCTGCTAGGCGGCGCTTGCTATGGCTGGCTTGAGCGGCACGTGCACCTGGGCGTGATCATGCGCGGCGGCCTGATCATCGAGACGTTGACCCACCTGGCTCTCGCGCTGACGCGCTGGGCCTGGTTCGCGCTGATCGTGTTCGTGATCTTCGGTGCGCACGCGTTTATCTGGGGAACGACGTCGACAAGCGTGCGCCAGCGTGCTGTGCCAGCCGAGTTTCAGGGCCGCGTGGCCAGTGTGTACCTCACCGGCGTGATCGGCGGCATCCTGATCGGCTCGGCCATCGGCGGGCTCGTGGCCTCGGCCTGGGGCGTCACCGCGCCGTTCTGGTTCGCGTTCGCCGGATCGGCCATCATCCTGGCGGTGATCTGGCGGTCGCTCCTGCATATCGCGCACAGCGACGAGCACGCACGAGCCAGCACCCCCGCCGCAGTGACCTGACCAGGCTTACCGGTAGCGCTCGTCGTACCGGTAAGCCTGGTCCCTCTCATCGAGAGGGGGCGGCGGTGGGATCCTGCGCCTGGACGCCCAGGGAGCCCAGACGATCAACCACAGGACGAGGCCGAGAGCACCGACGATCATCAGGATGTCGCCGATCACGGGCACGTTGAAGCCGTGCGTCGAGCCGGTCGCGATGGCGAAGCGAAGAATTGCGCCCACAGCCAGCAACACCAGGGCCGCACCGATCTTCATGACAAGCCTCCATAAACAGAGGCCGTGCACACTGCCCGCGAGCGGCGGCGCCAAACGGCCGCTTCCGCTAGACCGAGCCATGGGCTGCCAGGGATGGCGTGGATTCGGGCACCGTGGCTGCGTAGTCGGTCGCGGCCTCGAACGCCCGGGCTACGGCCAGCAGATCCCAGTCGGCCCGGCGCCTGCCGACGAGTTGCAGGCCCACCGGCAGGCCGTCTGGCGTGAAGCCGGCGGGCACGCTGATAGCCGGGAGCCCGGTCGCTGATATCAGGTAGCAGGAGGCCATCCAGTCGAGGTACGTGTGCAACGGTTCGCCGTTGATCTCGTGCACCCAGTCCAGCGTCACGTCGAAGGGCGCCACCTGGCTGACTGGGCAGGCCAGGACGTCGACGTTGGCGAAGAACGCGGTTACGCGCTCGGCCAGCTCAGCGCGAAGCACGGTGGCCCGGCTGAGATCGGCCGTGGAGAGCTCGAGGCCTCGCTGGATATTCCAGGTCACGTTGGGCCCGACCAGGTCGGGATGCTCGGCCAGCAACTCGACCCTGGCGGTGGCGAAGCTGAAGGCTCGGAACGTGCGAAAGACCTCGTCGGCGCCGGACAGATCCGGCGCCGCGTCGGTTACCGTGCAGCCGAGGCCTGTCAGCACGGTCCTGGCGGGAGCGAGGACGTGCAGTACGTCCTTCTCAACCGGCAGGCCGAGGTCGGGGCTCCAGGCGACTCTCATCCCCTGCAGGTCCCGCTGGAGCAGGGCCTGAATCTCGCCTGGGCCGCCGAGAGCGGGTGGCGGCCGGTCAAGTGCCAGCGGCACCCGGGTGTCCGGTCCGGCGAGAACGGCCAGCAGGAGCGCGGCGTCGGCTACGGAGCGTGCCATGGGCCCGGTCACGCTGAACATGTCGGCGACGTCCCGGAACGGCCAGCCGGGGACGCGGCCCGGGCTTGGCCGGAACCCGACGACGTTGCAGAAGCTGGCCGGGTTCCGCAGCGACCCGCCCAGGTCACTGCCATCGGCCAGCGCGACCAGCCGGGCGGCCAGCGCCGCAGCCGCTCCGCCGCTGCTGCCGCCCGGGCTGCGGTCGTGGTGATACGGGTTGCGGGTCGCGCCGAAGACGGCGTTGACGGTGTGCGAACCCGCACCGAACTCGGGCGTGTTGGTCTTTCCCAGGCTGATCGCGCCGGCCTCCGCCATCCGCTGCACGACCAGCGCGTCGTGCAGCGGCACGTTCGTGGCAAACAGCGGAGACCCGTACGTGGTGCGGACCCCGGCCGTATCCGCCAGATCCTTGTGCGCCACCGGCAGACCGTGCAGCAGGCCGAGCGCGCGGCCACTGGCCATCGCCTCGTCGGCGGCCGCCGCGCGACTCAGAGCCGCCTCGAACGTCCTGGTGACGATCGCATTGATGACCGGGTCGAAGGCTTCAATCCGAGCGATATGAGCCGACACAACCTCGCGTGCTGACACCTCGCGACGACGCAGCATCCCTGCGATCGCAATCGCGTCCAGCAGGCAAAGATCGCTCACTTAGCTACCGTAAGCGCGAAGGCTCGCTAGCGCTCGTAGACCACGAAGGATGTCCGGTGCGCGACCTGGTCGTACAGCGAGCGCGCCGGCGCGTTGAATTCCTGCGTTTCCCAGTAGGTCCGGGCGGCGCCGCGCCGGTCCGCTTCGGCAAACACCGCGTCCAGTAGCTGCCGTGCCGTGCCGGTGCCTCGCGTGGCCGGAGCAACGAACAGATCTTCCAGGTAGCAGTAGGGACTGGCGGACCAGGTCGAGGGGTGGAACACCAGGTGGGCGAGTCCCACGAGCGCGCCCTGCTCATCGGTAGCTACCAGACCGATCATCCTGTCGCCTTTGTCGCAGAGCCGGCGGAAGGTGCTGGCGGTAATCTCGTCGCTCACCTCGGCCCGGTAAAACCGCAAGTAGGCCAGCCACAGCTGTTCCCACGCCGCAAAGTCCGCTGCTACCAGTGGTCGGATCATTCTTGCCTTCCTCGTGGCGTGAGCCCCTCCGGCGCTCACGCAGCAGACTAAGACCCTATGGACTGGACTGCGGACCTCGCCATCCGCTCGGCCGCGCCTCATGACTACGACGCCATCGCGCGCGTCGTCGACGCCTGGTGGGGCAGGCCGGTGCTCGGCTCACTCCCCCGGCTGTTCCTCGACCTGTTCCACGACACCAGCCTGGTGATCGACGGTCCGGACGTGCCGCACGCGTTCCTGGTCGGAATATTCTCGGCCTCCGATCCGCGCCGCGCCTACATCCACTTCGTCGGTGTTGACCCGGCCGTCCGCGGCCGTGGCTACGCGCGGTTGCTCTACGAGGAGTTTTTCCAGCTGGCCAGGGCCGACGGGCGGGCGGTCGTCTCGGCCATCACCGCCCCGGTCAACACGGGGTCGGTAGCCTTCCACCGGGCGCTGGGCTTCGGCGTGACGGGGCCGATCGACGGCTACAACGGTCCCGGCCGCGACATGCTGGTTTTCGAGCGCTCGCTCGAGGAGACGGATTCGCCGCGCCCTAGGCAGCCGACTAGCTAGCTGTCAGCGGCTTCCGCGGACTGCCGGAGCTGTGCCAGCAAACCGTCGGATGCGGCCGGGCGGTTGCGACGCAGGGAGCCGGTTAGCAGGCCGCCGTCGACCACGATTGCCTGCCCGTTGACATAGCTCGACGTGTCACTGGCCAGCCACAGCACCGCCTCGGCGATGTCGGTGGGCTGGCCAGCCCGCCGGATTGGCGCGGCGTCACTGAGGGCGACGGTCATGAAGTCCACGGTGCGCTGAGCCGCCTCGCTGTCCAGGCCAGCTGCCCGGCCGAAGATTGACGTGGCGACCGCGCCGGGACAGACGGCGTTGACGCGCACGCCGTGCTCGCCAAGTTCGTTGGCCGTCGTCAGCGTGAGCTGCCTGATCGCGGCCTTGGCAGCGCTGTAGTCATGGCCGGCCAGGTTGGCGCGGAAGGCAGCAACGCTGGAGGTGTTGATGATGCTGCCAGCGCCCTGCGGCCGCATCACCCTGGCGGCAGCCCGGATGCCGAGGAAGACGCCGCGCAGATGGACGCCGAGGGTGTGGTCGAAGGCGCCGACGCCTATGTCCTCGATACCGCCGGTCGAGCCGGGAACCCCGGCGTTGTTGAACATGACATCGAGGCCGCCGAACGCGCTGACGCAGGCAGCGACGGCGGCATCGACGTCGCCCTCCAGCGAGACGTCGGTCGAGCGGAACAGCGCTCGCTCCCCCAGCTCAGCGGCCACCTTCTTGCCGCGCTCGGTGTCCACGTCGGCAAGCAGCACCAGCGCGCCCTCGGCGACGAAGAGCCGCGCCGTCGCCTCGCCAATACCGCTCGCCGCACCCGTGATCACGGCGCGCTTGCCGTCAAGCCTGCCCACCCGCTGCCGCCCATCGCTCGTCCGGCCGCAGCCGGCTCATCATTCGGTCGTTTGATACGGTAACGGGCTTGTCGGGTGCCGGTCACGCCATCTCGGCGCGCTGTGCAACCAGCAGCGGTATCGCTGCGATCTTTTCCTCGGTCAGGTCGCGCCAGCTAATCTCGGCGGGCGGCCGCGGACCATGCGCGGCGCGGCAGTCGATGACGCGCTCCGGCGTCACGATGAAGTCGACGGGCACGTCGTGCTCGGTCAGCGGGATCACGCCAGCCGGGCGGAGCTGCAGCTCATGCACGGTGGTCACGCACACGGTGTACGGCCCGATCAGGCCGGCAGCGGTGGCCAGCGCGTACTCCAGGTCCGCAAAACCGCCACCCTTGCCGAGACGGGCGCCGTCAGCTCCGGCGGCGACGCTGCCCATGACCACGAGGTCCACCGGGCAGAGGTGGCTGAGCGTGACCCGCCGGGCGGACCGGGAGGCGCCCTTGATCGATGCGGCCTGGCGCGGCGGACTTGCCAGCTGGTCGGGATCGAGCGCAAAGAATGGCTCGGGCCCGGCGAGCCGTGGCACGGCCATGTAGACGGTTTTGCCGTCCTCGAGCGCGCGCTGGCGGACGGGCAGCTGCGGGGAGTCCGGGTTGGTCTTGACCGTCCGGGACGCCTGCCACTCGGCGGTCGCGCGCAGCCGCTCGGCTGCGGCCTCAGCGCCGGCGAAGTTCGGGATCCGGCCGGCCGCGCCGGGGAACCGCGCGACCTTCGCCGTACGCATCGCGTCCCAGACCTCCTGGCGCAGCGCGGCCTTGGCGGCTAGCACGTCGCCCGGTCCGCCGGCGTCCCGGTCGTGCCGCGGTACGGGGCGAGGCACCGCAGCTACTAGTTCGCGCCGGGCGGTACGGCGGTCTTGAGCTC